>CALISW010000201.1 GCA_938041655.1 uncultured Thiotrichales bacterium
ATGATTTAAATATTGTTGTTTTTTCTTCCACCATAAATAAATAAGAAATATACCGATGACCGGTAAAATGAAAATCAAGAACAAAAACTTCTCATGATTACTATTTTGTAATACTTTCATAATGAAGAAGCTGGCTGGCCACGCTACCACGTTCCAGAAAATGGCTAACATGCTATATTGAGCAACTGTATTTTTAGAGTTACACAAAATTGTATTTTCTTGCCACTGTGGCCGCCACCTCCAGGGTTCAGTCGGTTTAGCTTGTGAGTACTGATACTCTTGTACCAGCTCTTTGCGCTGGTGACCGGCGATACTCAATACAACAAACCCGCCTAATCCAAAGAAAGACGCCATAATCAAATCAATCCGGAACACATCCATTCTCAACTTAGGATAAATGATTGCTTGTTGTGGATCTTCGGGATTAATGTAGATTGTTAAAGGTTCGCCTGAAATTCGATGCTGTTCGAGTTCGAGATAAGCTTTTCGGTTAAAGCCTCCTTTATCTCGATGAGGTCTGTATTGAATGCGATTTGCTGTATAACGTTTACCTGCTATTTCATATTGATAACTGCCATGCACAGATATGGGATCTACACCTTTATAGTTACGGTGTGTTTTTAATTGAACACTGAGTACCGTCGCGGGTGTTGCTGACCAGTTTTCAGCTTTCTGATGAAACAAGAACATCTGGGCAAAATTGTAAGACAGGTATAAACACACCAGACAAATAGATAGTCCATATATGAAGAATAAATATTTTTTTATAAAGCCGGGTTGTGCTGGTTGCTCAGGTGCTGGCAGGGCCGGGTAGTCAGTGTGTAATTTTCTGGTCGTCATGCTTCTAGTATAGATATCTCTGTTAGTACTGATTCAGATCAGTTCACATCGTTACCAAACTTCAGCGTGACTCGGTCGAGGAATTGCTCTATAAATTTATATCACTTGCATCCAGTTTAGAATTATTCTAAATTGTTTGAACTCTATTTAGAGTCGTTCTAAATAGAGTTGGTATGTCCAATTAAGGAATGTACATTCAGGAGGAATAACATGTTTAAAAAAATCATAACTATAACGATCACTTTATCTGTTGCTGTTATATCTGGTTTCGCTATTGCGGAAAACTCACCAAAGTCCAATAGTTTTTGGTGGCCAGATCAGCTTGATCTAAGCCCATTACGTGATCATGACTCGCGCTCAAATCCATTGGGTGAAGACTTTAATTACGCAGAAGCGTTTAGCAAACTAGATCTTGCTGCAGTCAAAAGCGATATCGATTCACTCTTAACCACTTCGCAAGATTGGTGGCCAGCCGATTTTGGTAATTACGGCCCGTTCTTTATCCGTATGGCCTGGCATAGTGCCGGTACCTACCGCACGCTCGATGGGCGTGGTGGTGGTGATGGTGGACAAATGCGTTTTGATCCTCTTAATAGTTGGCCAGACAATGGCAATCTGGACAAGGCACGTCGTTTGCTTTGGCCAATTAAACAAAAGTATGGCACCTCATTATCATGGGGTGACCTGATGATTTTGACAGGTAACGTTGCTCTGGAAAACATGGGCTTTGAAACCTATGGTTTCGCTGGTGGTCGCGAAGATGACTGGGAGCCGGATATCGTGTTTTGGGGACCCGAGGTTGAAATGTTAGCGAGTGATCGTGTCGAAGAGGATGGCGAATTAAAACGACCACTCGGTGCTACCCACATGGGCTTGATCTATGTGAATCCTGAAGGTCCGATGGGCAAGCCTGATCCAATTGGCTCAGCTAAAAATATTCGTATCGCCTTTGGTCGGATGGCAATGAATGATGAAGAGACGGTGGCCTTGATTGCAGGCGGCCATACTTTTGGCAAAATGCATGGAGCACGCAATGCGGCTGAGTGTGTCGGGGTAGAACCAGGTGCAGGTGAGCTGGAAGACCAGGGAATGGGTTGGAAAAACAAGTGTGGCAAAGGACACTCTGAGGATACCACCACCAGTGGACTGGAAGGCGCCTGGACTCAATTACCCACTAAATGGACCACACTCTATCTGTCAAATTTATTGAACATGGAGTGGAAAGAAAGTCGTAGTCCGGCCGGTGGCATCCAATGGATTCCGGAGAATGTAGCACTACATACGTCGGTTCCTGATGCCCATGTTAACGACAAGAAAAACCCACCAGTGATGACCACTGCCGATCTTGCGGTGAAGTTTGACCCGGAATATAAAAAAATTGCGGAACGATTTCTGGCAAACCCGGATGAATACCAGCTGGCCTTTGCCAAAGCCTGGTTCAAGCTCACGCATCGAGATATGGGTCCTCGCAGTCGTTATCTTGGAACTGAAGTTCCAGACGAAGTGATGATCTGGCAAGACCCGGTTACAGCACCCGATAGGTTAATTAATTCAAGAGCAATTTCATCGTTAAAGAAGCAGATACTGGATTCGGGCTTAACCGTACCAGAGTTGGTGCGTACAGCCTGGGCATCTGCTTCATCGTACCGCGCTTCAGATAGAAGAGGTGGTGCTAACGGAGCACGCATTGCTCTCGAGCCACAAAAGAGTTGGGCGATCAATGATCCAGCTGAGTTACAAAAAGTACTCGGCAAACTGAAAGAAATTCAGGACGATTACAACGGCCGAAGAAACAGTGTGTCAATGGCAGATCTGATTGTTCTTGGTGGTGCAGCAGCGATTGAAAAAGCGGCTAAAGACGCTGGCGTTAATGTTGAGGTACCATTTACAGCTGGTCGCGGTGATGCCACGCAGGAGCAAACTGATATTGCTTCTTTTGCGTTACTCGAACCAAGCGCCGATGCTTTTCGAAACTACTACACCGAGTCTCGTATGGGGCGCTCACCAGCAGAAATGTTGGTCGATAAAAGTGATCAGTTAAATCTGACCTTGCCTGAGATGACAGTGCTGTTGGGTGGTATGCGCGCTCTGGGTGCCAATACAGGTGGTAGTCAGTATGGCGTCTTGACAGCAACACCGGGCAGACTCAGCAATGACTTTTTTGTCAACCTGCTGGATATGTCAACGCAGTGGCGCAAGAGTGAAACGGCTGGCCTGTATGAAGGCGTAGACCGAAAAACCGGTCAGGCTAAATACACCGCTACTCCGGTTGATCTGATCTTTGGCTCAAATTCAGAGTTACGCGCCGTGGCTGAGGTGTATGCATTTGATGATGCTCAGGAACGTTTTGTGAATGACTTTGTTGCGGCGTGGACTAAAGTAATGCAACTGGATCTCTAGCATCTGAGTCACAGCGTAAGAAATCGAGCCCGGTGGTGCTGCAAAAATAATGCTGTATCAGCGGGCTTTTTCATTATGTGGTTAGTCACCCTAGACTCTTTGTAATGCCTGTTCTACTTGCTGTTCCAGATTTTCCATTGGTAATACATCGGGCCCACGTTTCAGGATAAATTCAAGAAAGCGTTGCGCTGTCAGTGACAATGATTTTTGTTTTGGGTACGCCACATGCCAGTCAGAAAGAATAGGAAAGCCTTTGACTCTGAGTTGCACCAGCCCAAGGCCAACTCCGTCTGCCAAAACATAAGCGGACAATATCGTAAGCCCCATGTTTTCAGCAACTGCATATTTGATGGCTTCATTACTGGTGATGGTCATTTTTCTTTCGATGGTAAGATCCAGCTTGTTCAAGTGTTTCTGGATAGCATTCTGGGTGCCAGAGCCGGGTTCACGTATCAGAAATTTTTCATCTTTTAGATCAGACCACTTGAGTCGTTTGCGTTGTGCCAGTGGATGTTCGCGTGAAGCGATCACTGCCAAGGGGTTGGGTAAAAACTGATGGGTGGTGACATCCAGGTCGCGGGGTAAATCATTAAAGAAATACAAATCATCTCGATTGTTATTAAGGCGCTCGATAATTTGCGCCCGATTACCTACATGAAATTCAACATCAATATCGGGGTATTCACGACAGAAAGGGCCCAGAATCCGAGGTAAAAAATATTTGGCTGTAGTAACTACAGCAATACGTAGCCGGCCTGCGGTTAAACCTTTCAGGTTATTAATCGTATCGTCCAGATGATCAATGGTGCTGAATATTTCTTCAGCTGCAGAAACTACTTCATGGCCAGCTTCGGTTATATAGAGCTTTTTACCAATCACTTCATGTAGTGGTAACCCAATTGCGTCACTTAACTTTCTGATTTGTATCGAGACAGCAGATTGACTCAGATACAGTTCTTCTGCAGCGCGCGCCATGCTGCAGTACTCCGCAACTTTCGCGAAAATTTGTAGTTGCCTTAGTGTTCCTAGACGTGAAAATCGAATAGCATCCATGAATTAATACATTTATAAAAATAAAAGTATACCTTATTTATAATGAATTATTATTCATATAAATTCTTCATTAGTATTGCTCTTAATCACTACTATGGAGATAAACAATGCGACCCCATGTTGAATTGGTTGATGAGAGAGATTTGTTATGGCACATGGCTGAATTGCCACATGGCAAGGGTGACGCCAGACAGCGAAAC
>CALISW010000202.1 GCA_938041655.1 uncultured Thiotrichales bacterium
ACAACAACGCAAACCTGTTGGCGGGTTCAGACTGGCCCGCAGTCGGCATCAGTTCTAACCCTTGGGGCGGTGTTGAAGCACTGGTTACACGAAAAAACCCAGCTAATAAAAGTGACGACACTTTATGGCAAGAACAGGCAATCACGCTCGCTGAAGCTCTGCGCATCTATACCTATGAAGGTGCAAAAGCACTACGCAAAGAAGACATTACCGGCAGCTTGGAGACAGGAAAATCGGCCGACTTTATTATCCTCGAACACAATCTCTTTGAACGACCTATTGAAGAAGTCAGTGAGACCTTACCGCTGGAAACCTGGTTCGAAGGCAAAAAAGTATTTCAGCGAAAATAATTTACCCTCGAGTTATTTCGGCACCAGCGTGAATTCACGTTCCATCACTTTTTCAAGGGGGCTGGGCCACCAACCCTGCGCATGCTGCAATGCCTCATCAACCGGCATTCGCTGATTCTCGATCAACCACGCAACAGCTACCGCCGAGGCACGATAACCAGAACCACAATGTAAAAGGATCTTTTCGCGGTTTCCAGCAAGTATCTCACTCAACGCAGTGAGCTGTGTTCGCGTATAGGGATAATCATCACCACCCATTGGAATAGCACTGTACTGAATACCTAGCTCATCCAATAATGCTGCTTGATCAAATTCCAGTTTCTCGATTTCGCCTGGTGTTCTAAAGCTGACCACGTGTTTTATTCCCGCGGCTTTCAATGCTGGCATATCTATTGGTTTTGGCTGAGAACCAATCAACATCAGATCGTCAACGCTATGAACCTCATCTTCCAGAAAAGTGCTCACTACAGGCTCATCAATAGATTGTGTCGTTGCACATGCGCTGATAAATAACAGGATACTAAATATTAAAACACTCTTGCTAACTTGATACATGCTGATCTCCTTATTCGCTAGCTAACAATATACTCTCAAATTGTTCACGCAGGATATTCTTTTGCACTTTACCCATGGTATTTCTGGGCAATGCATCGACTTCAATTATTTCTTTAGGGACTTTAAAACCCGCTAACGTATCCTTGAGTGATGACATAACCTTCGCCTGATCAAATTGGCCGGAAGAACTTTTCACCACCACAGCCACTACTGCTTCACCAAAATCTCTATGAGGAACACCAATCACAGCAGATTCCAACACGCCATCCATTTTATCAATAATTAACTCAAGCTCTTTTGGATATACATTAAGTCCACCTGTGATCACCATGTCTTTGGCACGTCCGACGATAGACACATAACCATCACTGTCAATCACGCCTTCGTCACCGGTGTTAAAAAACCCATCTGCGGTAAAATCTTCTGCCGTTTTATCTGGCATCTTCCAATACCCTTGAAACACATTCTCGCCTTTTACTTGCAAAGCACCCGTCTCGCCTGCTGGTAGATCTTTACCGTTCTCATCAACAATACGAACCTGAACACCGGGCAATGGAAAACCAACCGTGCCGGCTCGACGCTCACCGTCCAATGGGTTAGAAGTATTCATATTGGTTTCTGTCATTCCGTAACGCTCGAGAATACGGTGCCCGGAATGTTGTTCGAAACGGACAAAGGTTTCTTCTAACAACGGAGCTGACCCTGAAATATAGAGTCGAGGCTGCTTTGCTATTTCGGGAGAGAAATTGGAGCAATCCAGCAAGCGTGTGTAATAAGTAGGCACACCCATTAGCACCGAACATGCTGGCAAAGTTTCACAAACAACTTCTGGGTCATACTTATTCAACCAGCGCATTGAGGCGCCACTGAGAAATACACAGCCCAACGCGACAAATAAACCATGCACATGAAAGACTGGTAAGGCGTGTAGCAGTATATCGTCCTCAGTAAAACGCCAACTACTGATCAATGCTTCGGTGTTTCGTAATAGATTACTATGGCTGAGCATGATCCCTTTTGGTACGCCGGTTGTACCGGATGAATAAAGTAAGGCAGCCAAATCATCCGGCTTACTTGAAAGCACTACATGTTCACTAGAATATTCTGTAGCGGCATTCATCAAGCTGCCTTCACCTGACTCATCAAGAGTGAAAATGTTTGCTTTCAGCTCATCGTCCGTTAACGCTTCAAACCCTGAAAAACCAGCCGGATCAGTGACGATAGCACTCGGCTGAGCGTTACCAATAAAATACTCCAGCTCTGACTGTTTATAACCGGTATTTAATGGGTGATAGACAAGGCCACTGCGTAAACAAGCCAGATACAAACACAGCACCTGTGGTGACTTATGCACCTGAACCGAAACACGATCTCCGGGCGTTAGGCCATTATCTATCAATAGGTTAGCGATTCTTGATGAAGTAGCCTCTAAATCAGAATAGGTCCAGCTATGATTCTCTGTCGTAACCAAGGCGACCTTCTCAGAGTGAGTTTCGAATTGACGCTGAAAGTGTGCGTATAAATTACTAGTTGCCATTATCCGGCCTAAAAACCTTTAATAACTATTAACGGGTGGGCGTTGTGACAGAAATGGCAGACTCTTTTCCAACTGTGCACATGCTGACATTAATAACGCATCTTTACCCAATCCAGTACTCAGCATTGCCGCCACCGGTAAACCTTCTGCTGACAGACCCACTGGCAAAGAAGCAGCGGGGACACCTGTGAGATTTTGCAGTGGTGTATACGCTGAATAGGTTCTAAAACGTGTGGTATACGACAAGGTGTCATCTCCTGGCCTTTCGGTAATCACGCCAAGCTTTGGTGCGGGTGTGACAGTTACCGGGCTCAGCATTAAGTCCCACTGTTCAAAGAACTGTGCCATTTTCTTTGTTAACCCTTGCACATAGTAATATGCCTCAAGATATTGACTCGCTGTAATATCCTTACCTTCTGTTACAAACATCAGTGATGCTTCTTCCATAGTTGTACTATCAAGAGGACGACCCAGCATCTTTGACAAGCCGAGCATGCCTTGTGAAAACTCAGATAACATCAAAACATTCTGCGCCGCATTCAATTTCTCAAAATCAACACCCGGCGATGCCACCTCAACAATATGGCCTGCTGACTCGAGCGCCTTGGCGGTACGCATGATCCCAGCCACAACATCTTGATGAACTTTTAAATCAGGCTCATTCATCACTAAAGCTATGCGCAAAGATTTGGGCTTACTACTGGCAGCTGCCAAATAACCACCAACAGGCTCGGGAGAAACGAATGGTAATCCTGGCTCATAGCCTGCAGTAACATCCAGCATTGCCGCACTATCTCGCACCGTACGTGAGACCACATGTGACACCGACATCATACTTGGGCCTGCTCCTCTTGGCGTCAGAGCACGTGTCGGCTTGAAGCCGAAAATACCACAAGCTGAAGCAGGCACTCGAATCGAACCACCACCATCAGTCGCATGCGCTACAGGAACAATGCCTGCCGCCACAGCAGCTGCCGAACCACCACTTGAACCACCAGTACTATGCTCAAGGTTCCAAGGATTTCGGCAAGGGCCCAGCAAATAGGACTCAGTGGTTAACGCCATTCCAAATTCAGGCGTATTGGTTTTTCCAAAAATAACCAAACCAGCTGCTTTGTGCCTTTTTACCAACACATCATCAGCCGGCGCTTTAATGCCAGTCAATAAATTTGAACCACCACTAGTTACTGTACTTTCAAGTTGTGTACCTAAATCCTTGAGTAAAAAAGGAACACCGGCAAAAGCTCCATCAAGATTGGGGTTTGATTTTAAATAGTCTCGAGCTAACTCATAATGTTTCGCAGTGACTGCATTAATCTTTGGGTTAACCAGCTCTACTCTTCTAATTGCTTCGTCGAGCAACTCAAGCGCACTAACACTGCCGTTACGCACCAATGCAGCAAGATCAATCGCATCAGAGCGACCGTACAGTGAAGCAAGATCACCTTCTGGGGCAGCAGGAACACTACTACAAGCTGTAATTGCACCCCCTGCTCCGGCAAGTGCTGCCAATGAGAAAGATCGACGAGTTAATTCATTTTTCATACCGCTGCCTGACTATCGTATTTTGTTTAAAGGTAGCACTTCCGTAGATGTAGAAAGCCCCTCTACTTCTTCACGGGTAAATGGTACTCGCTTTAGTTCAAATGCAGTGAACATTTCGAGCTGATCTTCATTGTTCGGGCTCTTAACTCCATCTTGATTAACAAAGCCACTTTGACCCGGCGGAATAACATCATACCCGATCAGATTACCGTCACGTGCGATAAAGTAATTGTTCTCACTACCGCGGTTGGCATAACTCGGAATCGATACCACCGCATCATCTAGTGCTTGTGGCACACCTCTGAAATTTTTTGGCTTCCAGGTCATTGGCGCCGCTTTTAGTGTCCAGTTCTTCATCATCGTTGTCTGAGCCGCACCCAGATCAGCAACAGCCTCTTTAAAGCTCTCTCGCAATACAGCATTGTAATCAACACCATTAAAGAAATCGTAACGTGGTTCTTTGCCGATCGCCAAATCGTCAAGTGTCGCAATTAGCACTTTAGCGCCTGGTGGTGTACCCATCGATGCGCCTAGAGGATTATCTGGAGTGTTGGTGGCGGCATAAAATGGAAAATATTCCGTTCCAATATCATCTTTAAGCGTGATCTCAATCAATTTGGATAACCATCTGGTAAAGATCAATTCTTCAGCACCAAAGTTGCCATTACCATCCACCAGCCACTGCTGATCCCAGCCTTGTAATAATGCCAGTGCTTGCTGTTCAGTTTCACTGAGTGTCGCAGCTACCATTGCTGTGTTCAAATGAGGCAATAAGAATGGAGCCGTTACATCAGCAAAGGTAATGTTTTGATTAATTCCCCAAATCTCATCTGCTTTAAACACCGGCTTTTCTTCCAGCGCATTAAATAGCAATGTCGCCCTGTCACCACGCGCCCAGGTGTAGCTCCATAAGTCGATACTGATCCAGTCTGCACTAGGGCGATTGTTCCAGTTAGCAATATAGCCCTGCTCAGGATTACGCGTAGTCGGGTTTTCACCATAAGATCTGAATCCAGTCCAGTCGTACTCCCCAGTACCTGGCGCCGGTATACGAGAATCGTGGTTAGCAACACGCAATGGATATTTACCACCGTGGGTATAGCCAAGGTTGCCCTTATCATCCATGTAGTAGAAGTTAATGTTTGTAGTAACACCAGCAAGACGCTTTTGCACTTTATTCAGCGAATTGTCTTTTGCCAGATTAACCCAGGCAATCAAACTACTTAACTCACTACCCTCCCAGGCTCGTAGACGAGTAGTAGCACTGCGCTGTTCAACATCAAAAGTGTGCACCATGCCATGCACCGACTTTCTGGCCTGCACGGTTACTGACTCATCATCTTTAACCTTGATGGTTTCAGACCATGAATCAAACGTTTTGTACACACCATTATGTAAATACTGATTATCATCTTCGGGATGCAGTGTTTCAATATACACATCCACTTGATCACTTAAGCCCGCAGTACTGCCCCAACCCACATCATTATTATGAGCAAACAACAGGCACGGCATACCAAGTAAGGTATTCCCTACTACATTAAAACCACCACCATGCAAACCCACACCATAAACATAAGACGGTGTTCCCCAGTCAAACTGAGGCCCATTAACCATGACTCCATCGGCATCACTCACACGTGCTGCTTCTACCGCCCAGAAATTACTCGCCGGTGAAAACTCCGAAATAAATTCTGGCCCATGCAATTCGATTTGTGATTTTTGCAGGCTTGCCAACTCTGAATTAATGGTCGTCCCCAGAAACTGACCAGACTCATCACGCACAACACGTGTTGTTGCTGAAACGCTTGCTAATTTATCCAGAAAACCGGGGCGATTCATTTTCAAGTCTCCCGGGAACTTACGCTCAGATGCCGGTACAGTAGTCGGCGAATCCTCATCGAGCAACCATTTACTGGCACCAAAAATCTGCCAGCCCTTTTCTTTGCCATGCTGGCTTTCGAGTGACTGCAATAAACCGAGATTATCCAGCTCGGAATTAAAGTCTGAATAACGATGCGCTATTGAACCAACAAATATCATTGCCACATCAAAAGCATTCCATTGCGATGGCGTAAATCCGTAGTGCGCAAATTCAATCGGCAGCAGTTCAGACGGATTAGCGGCGACAGCAGCGACATGACGGTTAAAACCATCTGCATAACCCTGCAACACATCCCTATCTGCTGCACTTAGCGCATCTATCTGTTGTTGAATGGAGCGGGTATCGTAGGCAGTTCTTATAAGTGTATCCAACTCCAGATAGTCAGCACCTAAAACTTCAGCGACCATACCTTGCGTGGTGCGCTTGAGCATTTCCATCTGAAATAAACGATCCTGCGCTACTGCATAACCATAACCGTAGTACACGCCATAACCACTATCAGCAAATATATGTGGTGTGCCGTATTGATCCCGTTCGATAGTAACTACTGGTGTATCAACAGAATATGATTCGCAGCCTGCGAGCAATACGGCTGTGATTACTGTTATGCATAATCGTTTCATAAGAACTCCCTTTTTACTTTTTTATTATCTATAAAAAACAATGCCGACTAAAGTCGGCATTGTTATACAACTTTGAAATCAGTATAACCCTTTAGAATTCGACCGAAGCTGAAATCCCATATGTCGCTGGCGCACCCCAAACTCCAATAACGCCCGGACCAATTACATATGTATGCGAGATATAGTCTTCATCAGTCAGGTTCTTGCCCCATAACGCAATCTCAACTGTTTCGTTACTCCAACCTATTCTTGCATCGAGCAAATCTCTTTCCTCAGCAATTGTTCGTTGATCTACATAGTCAGTAGTGACTTCATCACTGTGGCTATAGCCAAGTCTGAAATCAAACGCACCTAGCTCATACTTGGCAACAATGTTGTAAGTACTCTCCGGCGCTCTGGTCAACGTACGACCTGAAGCATCAAAACCCGTAGGTACTGCTGTGGTAGGAATAATCAGATCATTTACTTCCGTATCCAGATATGCGTAATAACCAGACAGACTGAAATTATCTGTTGGATACCAGGCAAAATCTATCTCCGCACCGCTGATGTCAGCGGTACCTATATTGGTTGTCTGAAATGTACCAAACGTTGACCCAGGAACTGGACCAAAACGGACCACTTGCAAATCTTCAAGATCAGTGTAGAAAACGGTTGCATTAAGCCGCAACGTGTTATCAGCCAGATCAGTCTTTAGTCCAATCTCAAAATTGGTCGCCGTTTCAGGATCCACGGGTGCTGAAGCCAACGCTTGTACACCTTGTGAACCTGCAAAACCACCACTCTTAAATCCTCGAGTAACAGAACCAAAGATCATAGTTGAATCATTTGGCTGGAATTGAATAGTCGCTTTAGGTGAAAAATCATCCCAGCTATCACTCGGAGTTACCTGGAAGGTTTCAGATACGATACTCAAACTACCACCACGCCCCTGACATTCTGGGAAATTAGCGAAGCCTGCAGCTGCGCGTGAGGCTTCGGTTCCACCACAATCGACAGCCGTAGCAGTATAGTCTTTCTCGTCTTTGGTGTAACGAGCACCTAAGGTTGCAGACCACTGATCATTAAATGTCCACTCCATCTGTCCATATAAAGCCCAGCTGTTGGTATCGTTTTCAGTACGAGTATATTCATTACCAATAATTGCCTGGCCGCCAACTGCGGTTTGAACGAACCCAGGAGCATATGTACCCGCTGCAGTAATTTGGAACTGCTCAGGTCGATAAGTTTCTTCATTGAATAGATAGGCACCAGCGGTATAGTTGAAGTTACCATCCAGATTAGAAGACCAACGGAACTCTTGTGAGTAGGTATCGATTTTTTCCTGAATCTTATCGATAACTTCGTCGAATGGTAGGCCAATTGCTCCAAGACCAACACCAACGGATTGCATTTCCCAATCAGTTTCTGAAGTTCTATAACCAGTGATACTGGTTAACGTACCGGAGTCACATTGAAACTCACCAGTTAGACTAATACCACTCGCTTCACGGATTGAAAAACCATCATAAGGTGACGCATTTTGACGAGGACCAGTAATACCATTCGCAGCACCAATTAAAGACAGCGGTGCATTATCGGCAAATGGTGTACGACCCATATCCGTACGGTCATCTTCCATATGATCAATCGACAACAACCAGTCTGAAATCTCTCCACTCCATGAAAATTGTCCACGCATTGAAGTTTGGTTTTCATCTTGTAGCTCGGTACCCAGTAAAACATTATCTACATAGCCGTCGTGTTGACGGTGGTTAATAACAAACTTAGCACCAGCATCCTCACCGATTGCCATATTGAACATACCCTGTAATCGCAAGATACCTTCATTACCGACGGTTAACCCCAACTTGCCACCGTTCTCGCGAGTTGGCTTGGAAGTCACAACACTGATCGCGCCACCAATTGCATTTCGACCAAACAATGTTCCTTGAGGGCCTTTTAGAATTTCAACACGTTCCAGATCAAACATATCAAAATTGATGCTAGCGCCACGGCCGATGTAAATACCATCCAGAAAAACCGATACAGAGTTATCAAGACCCGCACCGTCATCTGCAGAGTTAATACCACGCATGGAAATATTAGCCTGACCTGGTGCGAACTCGGTGTAATTCATACCTGGCACATTATCGGCGATAGTGCCCGCGTCAAATATGTCAGCTTTTGCCATTTCTTCGCCACCCAGCGTAGAAATAGTAATAGGAACATCCTGGACATTTTGCTCACGGAATTGTGAGGTAACAATAACCTCTTCTAACTGCGCTATGGCCGTGACTGGCCATACGAATGAGCATACGAATACAGCAAAAAGAATTCTTTGTGCGAATTTCATTAACAACCCCTCTCTATTGATTTAGTGAATACTAAAAGCGTTACTTCATTTTTGAGTAACTGCGTAATTGTGTATCATATCAAGGATAAACTCAAGCCTGAAAAGTGTTAAAAATCAGATCAACTACGGTGCAAGAATGGCTTCAATACTGGCAGCAAGATCTAACAAGCGACGATCGCCATCTATTAGACCATCTAATGCCATTCCTATAGGCAAACCACGACCTGAATAGCCTGCAGGTAGCGTTATAGAGGGTATACCCGCGTTGCTTGATGGGTCGACATTACGGATATAGGTTGGAAAAGTCGGTACTTGCTGACCATTTAGCTCTACTGTTTCATCGCTGTTTTCACGCAAGCGTGCTGGTAAAGGAGTCGTCGGGTAAATAACGGCATCTACTCGATTCTCACTGAAATAATCTGCATACAGCTGCTGCAACTGTGGTCGCACGACTTTGATCGCTTCACGATATTGATCTTCAGTTATTGGCCCCGTCATGATCATATCAATAGCCCCTTTTACATCCGGGCTGGTGACACCTTCCTGCAATACCTGCATCGAAATATCACCACCACTGCCAGCCAGATACTCTGGCAAGGTCTTTGATGTTTCATAAAACACAACTGGAAAACCAATTTCATTGAGCTTGGATATATTGGCAAGGTTCGCTCTTACCAGCGTAACGCCTGCTTGCTCAAGTTTATCCAGAGTTGCCTTTGCCACTCGCTCAACATCAGCATCAAGGTCAGCATAAAAATAATCTTCAGGAACACCAAGCCTTACCGTTGTCAGATCAAATTCCCCTACTGAATTCTCTGTGCCGCTCATCACCGCATCCAGTAATGCCACATCCTCCACAGATCTGCCCATCGGCCCCGCGGTATCACGAGTATTGGAAATCATGATCATACCGTCATTCGGGTAACGACCCGTGCTTGGGCGAAAACCCACAATCCCGTTAAGCGCTGCAGGAATTCGACTTGAACCTCCGGTATCGGTTCCCAGGCCAGCATCAGCCAGACCCAAAGCAACTGCAACACCGGTACCACCACTACTACCACCGGGTAAGTAGTTTGGATTCACTGCATTTTTTACCGGACCGTAGTTTGCATTATTACTGGTAATGCCAAATGCCAGTTCATGCAGGTTAGTCTTTCCAATAATCACAGCACCGGCTGATTTGAGGCGCGCAATTACGGTCGCATCTTTACTGGGAACATTATCTTTCAATACAGCTGTTCCGCCTGTGTTCGGCAAACCAGCCACATCAATATTGTCTTTAATCGCCAGGGTCATTCCATTTAATACACCGTTATTAGCCTGATCGTATTCAGCCTCAGCATTTTTATTAACCGTAATAAATGCGTTGTAGCTGCTGCTCACACTTATCTTCTCCAGTTGCTGCTGGATCGTTGAAACTTTCAATTGAGTCGCCTTTTCTGTTTTAGCAGCACACCCATAAAGCAGTAGTGCCGCAATAAGTAATAGCCCTGTATTTTTATTCATTCTTATGTCCTGTTATCAATGACTCGTACTGCCTTACCCTCTGAGCGGGGCAATGTGCCTGGTTCAGATACATCAACTTTGACTGATATACCGATAAACGTTTTAATTTTATGAGTTAAATCAGAAATGATATCCGCATCATCTCCAGACTGATCGCTGCGCTCAACTCTGACACTAACATTATCCATATTTCCTTCGCGATCTACTTGTATCTGATAATGAGGTGCTAATGCATCAATCGCCAGAATCTGTTCCTCGATTTGTGTCGGAAAGACATTCACGCCGCGAATGATCAACATGTCATCACTTCGACCAGTGATTTTATCCATACGTCGCATGGTTCTGCTCGTGCCAGGCAATAAACGCGTTAAGTCGCGGGTGCGATAACGAATCACAGGCATCGCCTGCTTGGTGATAGTCGTAAATACTAATTCGCCCTCTTCGCCATCTGGCAAGACTTCGCCGGTGACTGGATCAATGATCTCGGGATAAAAATAATCCTCCCAAATCGTTGGCCCATCTTTACTCTCAACACATTCTTGCGCAACGCCGGGACCCATTACTTCTGACAAACCATAAATATCAACCGCATCAATTCCCAGGCGCGCCTCTAGCTCCTGACGCATCGCGTCAGTCCATGGCTCAGCCCCAAAAATACCGCAGCGTAACTTTAATTTGTGCGGGTCAATTCCCTGTCGATCAATTTCGTCGGCAATATTCAACATATAGGAAGGAGTAACCATAATAATGTCGGGCTGAAAATCCTGTATCAGTTGCACCTGCTTTTCTGTCTGCCCTCCTGACATAGGGATAACCGTACAACCCAAGCGCTCCGCACCGTAATGCGCACCCAGGCCGCCAGTAAATAAACCATAGCCATACGAGACATGAACCTTGTCTTTCGGACGCCCACCAGCAGCATGAATAGAACGCGCTACAACTTGCGCCCAATCATCAATGTCGGACTGCGTGTAACCAACTACTGTAGGTTTTCCAGTTGTACCACTGGAAGCATGTACTCGAACTACATCTTCATCCGGCACACAAAACATGCCAAAGGGGTAGTTGTCACGTAAATCTGATTTGACTGTAAAGGGGAATTTGCTTAAGTCGGAAAGACTCTTTAGATCATCTGCATTGACGCCGTGATCTTTAAATTTCTTTTGGTATACCGGAGAATTACTTTGTACGTGCTGCAGTGTTTCCTGCATTCGTTTTAATTGCACTGACTGCAGTTCATCAAGACTCGCTGTCTCGATTGCATCTAACCCTGCATGACTCATGTTAACTCACTCCAGATGACCGTTTTTCAACCGTCAAAAACAATACACAAATTTACTTAAAACCTCAATTCTTGTATCATTTTAGAAATTGCATTGCCTACACAACATAGGATATTTATGAGTATACAGAGTTTTGTGAATGATCAGTGGGTTACCGGTAGCGGCAAAGGTGTGGAGCTATTTAATGCCGTCGACTCAAGCCTGATCGGCAGCGCCAGTACAGAAGGCATAGACTTCGCCGAAGTAGTAAAACACGCTAGAGAAGATGGCGGCCCCGCCCTGCGCAAACTCACATTCCATGAACGTGCGAATCAGCTTAAAGCACTCGCAAAGTATCTGATGGCCAGCAAAGAAGAGTTGTACAAAATCTCCGCTTACACCGGTGCCACCAAAGCCGATAGCTGGGTTGATATTGAAGGCGGTATTGGCACCGTCTTCAGCTACTCAAGCATTACACGCCGTGAATTCCCCAATCAGTGTTTCCATGTTGAAGGTGAAGCAGAACGCCTCTCGGTTAACGGCACCTTCTTGGGACGTCATATACTGACTCCCAAGCCAGGCGTCGCCGTACACATCAATGCCTATAACTTCCCGTGTTGGGGCATGCTGGAAAAAATCGCACCCAGCCTGTTGGCAGGTATGCCGGTCATAGTAAAACCAGCAACCGTCACCTGTTACCTGACTGAAGCGATGGTACGCATGATCATCGATTCAGGCATCTTGCCCAAAGGCGCTATCCAATTACTATGCGGACGCACAGGTAACTTACTCGACCTGTTGGATGAGCAGGACGTAGTCACCTTTACCGGCTCAGCCAAAACAGGCCGGATGCTAAAAACCCAGGACAACATCATCGCCAACAGTATTCCATTCAACATGGAAGCTGATTCATTGAATTGCTCCATACTGGGGTTAACGGTTGAACCTGATAGTGAAGAATTCAAACTCTTCATCAAAGAGCTGGCGAATGAGATCACGAGTAAAGCCGGCCAGAAATGTACCGCTATCAGACGCGCCATCGTACCAGCTAACCGTGTTGAAGCAGTAAGCAAAGCATTACAAGAGAGGCTCAACAAAGTTCAAATCGGCAACCCGACATCTGAAGGCGTACGCATGGGTTCTTTGGCTGGTATGGACCAACGCAATGATGTCATCGAACAAATAGGTAAGTTAAAAAACAGCAGTGAAATTCTGTTTGGCGGTAGCACCGATAAGATGAATATCCAGGATGCCAATGCCGATGACGGCGCGTTCTTTCCTGCCACGGTTATGTATTGCGACAAGCCATTAAGCTCAGATGAAGTACATAGTGTTGAAGCCTTTGGCCCGGTAACAACCTTACTTCCCTACTCCACCAACGACGAGGCGATCAAAATCGCCAGCCTTGGTAAAGGCAGTCTGGCGGGTTCAATCATTACCAATGACGAAGCCGAAGCAACCGAATTAGTGCTAGGAGCTGCCGCTTGGCATGGCCGCATGTTGGTACTCAACAGCGAGTGCGCCAAAGAGTCGACCGGTCATGGCTCACCTCTGGCACAGTTGATACATGGTGGACCAGGTCGCGCCGGCGGCGGTGAAGAACTCGGTGGTTCACGCGCCATTAAACACTACATGCAACGCACTGCAATACAGGGTTCTCCAAGCATGCTTACGGCTATTACCCAGGACTACAACCCGGGCTCACGTCAAATAAAAACAGACGTGCACCCGTTCAGAAAAACGTTCGAAGAATTACAAATCGGTGAAACACTAATCACCCACAAACGCACCGTCACTGAAGCCGACATCGTCAACTTCGGCTGCTTGTCTGGGGATCACTTCTACGCGCACTTTGATGAAACCGCCGTGGAAGATTCCTTGTTTGGTAAGCGTGTCGCCCACGGCTACTTTGTAATCTCAGCCGCAGCAGGTATGTTCGTCGACCCAGCCAAAGGGCCTGTGCTGGCCAACTATGGCCTGGATAATCTTCGCTTTATCGAACCGGTAGGCATTGGCGATACCATACAAGTACGATTAACTGTGAAACAAAAAAACAAGAAAGACAAAAGAGACGATGACGACTATTACACCGGCGTCGTTATTTGGGATGTTGAAGTAACCAATCAACATGAAGATCCTGTCGCGCTGTACAACATTCTGACATTGGTTGAAAGAGAGCCAGACCCTGAGTGAATCAGGCCTGGCATATCGACACCCGTAAGCGATAAGCCGTATACTCAAACCATACACCACATAAGAGCAATAACATCATGAGTGATATCAACCTCGCGGGCATCGTTAAATCCGATGCCTATAAATCGCTTGCCTCAAAACGCAAACGCATTTCATATACATTGACCGGGGTTAACGTACTGGCTTATAGCATTTATGTTTTGTGCATGGGTTTTGCCAGAGAGTTCATGAGTACGCCGGTGGGCGCTGGACCAATGAACATTGGTATCGTAATGGTGATATTCCTGATCATCTTCGCTGCCGTCATCTCCGGTTACTATGTGTGGTGGACCAACAAACGTTATGACCCAGCTCTCAAACAATTGCTCTCTAGCATTAATGAGGGCAGCAAGTGATGAAATATTTAATCTTACTCACTAGCTGGCTACTACTGAGCAACAATCTTTTTGCCGCAGAAGCACTAACCGGTACAGTCGAAAAGCAACCTCTCAATACAACAGCTATCACGATGTTTCTGGTGTTTGTTGTAACGACACTATTAATAACGGTATGGGCTGCAATTCGCAGTAAAACCACCAGCGCCTTGTATACCGGTGGCGGTGGCATCAATTACTGGCAAAATGGTTTAGCAATTGCCGGTGATTTTATTTCTGCCGCCTCATTCCTCGGCATAACCAGCGCCCTGTTCTTCATCGGCCTTGATGGTAGCCTGTTAATCATTGGCGTCATGGGTAGCTGGCCAGTCATTCTATTTCTAATTGCCGAACGTTTGCGCAATCTGGGCCGTTACACCCTGGTTGATGTAGTATCGTTTCGCTTGAAACAGCGCCCGGTAAAGCTGGTCATTGCGACCGCTTCACTGGCAGTGCTGACTTTTTACCTGATTGGCCAATTGGTTGGTGCCGGTAAGCTAATTCAATTACTTTTCGGTCTGGACTATATTTTTGCATTGGTCATTGTCAGCTCACTAATGATTATCTATGTCAGCCTTGGCGGCATGCTGGCGACCACCTGGGTACAATTTATCAAAGCCATACTACTCGTCATCGGCGGTGGTATTACCAGCTTCCTGGTTCTCAAATACTTCAACTTTGAATTCGGAAAAATATTCACTAGCGCCGTTGATAGTCACCCTAAAGGTCTGGCATCACTACAGCCTGGCATTGGGTTCAAACAACCGCTGGGAGTCGTATCACTTGGACTCACTATGTTGCTGGGCTTTATCGGTTTACCGCATGTCTTGATGCGTATGTTTACCGTTAAGGATGCGGCAGCAGCACGCAAGTCTTCCTTTGTGGCTATTAGTATCATGAGTTTGTTCTATCTCATGGTGGTCGTCATTGGTTTTGGCGCAATTGCAATTCTTAACGACAACCCAGAAACGTATTACGATGCTGCTGGTAAGTTAAAAGGTGGTGGCAACATGGTTGCTGTTCATATCGCACACTTTGTAGGCGGCGATTTTCTACTTGGCTTCATGGCAGCTGTAACCTTCGCTACTATTCTCGCTGTAGTCGCTGGTCTTACACTTTCAGCATCAGCCACCATTGCTCATGATCTGTACCGCACCTTTGCCGGCGATAAGCACTCTGAACGCACCGAAATGATTATCATGCGCTCATCAGTAGTGGGTGTCGGAGTCATCGGCATACTTCTCGGAATCATCTTTGAAAATCAGAATGTCGCTTTCGTTACCACTTTTGCGTTAGCGGTGTCTGCCAGCGTAAACGCCCCGATCCTGATCGCATCCATGTATTGGAAAAACCTCACCACACGCGGCGTTGTCTGGAGTGGCATTATTGGCTTGGTTAGCTCAATTATTTTAATCGTGCTCGGACCTCTGGTTTGGGTCAATGTGCTGGGTAATGAATCAGCAATTTTCCCTTACGGCTACCCAACTATCGCCACTTTGCCGATTACTCTAATCTGCCTCTATTTTATCTCTAAATTTGATAATAGTGATCGAGCCAAACAAGATCGTGCTGGCTTTGAAGAACAATACATACGTTCAGAACTAGGAATAGGCGCAGCTGATGCGAGTAACCACTAACCCTAAGTATTGCTGAGTATCTTTACTGCGCTTTTCCAGGTGGGAAGAGTGTCTGCTTCCCACGTAACAGATACGATAGAACCATAGCTACTGGATTTACGCATGGCATGTAAATGCGCACCCGAGTTTCGAAAATTCAACATATCTTCTTTCGTTTTCCAGGCAGTAATTGTTTTAAGTGATACAGGTTTAATTTTCATTTTCACAATACCACCAGATGCGCGCACCTGTTTTACAACACGGTAAGTATCAATAAAAAATTCAAAATATAAATGCCAGCTTTTTAACTTGAATGCTGTGGCTGTGATAATCATAACGGATCTATAATTTGATTATTAATTGGTTACTTAGAATGGAAAACATTAGCAGTTGAAAGAAATGAACACACACTTATATTTGCATGACTGTCATGCATAACCTCAATCATCCTGGCTAGTTGGTACGTACCTGTAGTGCCCAGTTATCTTATACTTGAAAAGCATGTCTTCCAACTTTGGTCCAGAGCCAATATTGTGAACTATCATCGGGTTACCTGTGGTGCTTGAGAGCTTGTCACTGACGATACCGATGTGGGGCAAATTACCAGGCAGCACCCAAGAGATGATATCCCCCTTCACGTAATCACCAGGCTTCTGACTAATAGCAAGAGACTCCCCATGCCGAGAAAAAAACTCACGCAGGTTTGGCACACGCCGATGATCAATATTTTTATCCGTATTAGCCAAGCCCCAAATTCTTTTAGAGGGGTACTTTGAAAAATTACTACGCATATCCTCATGCACCAGGCGCTGCAAGTCTACTCCGAGTGCCCTATAGGAACGAATTACAACATCAGTACACACACCTATATTCTCAGGCACATCTCCATTTGGATAGGGGATCGGTATATAAACACCATCATAAGTAACGTTTTTAGAAGTTCGTTCCAATGCCGCTGAAGCCAGGTCTTTAGAGAAATCAGCGAAACTGGTTTGCGAAAGAATCAGCAGAATGAGTAAGTAGTATTTTTTCACATGATTGTGTATTGGAACAACCAGTAATGATCTAGTTCAATGAATTTATGATTACGCCCTAATGAACAAGTCGCAGCTAATAATTCTGGCTCAGTTGGAAAGTTTTTTAACACTTCATACCGCCTCCTATCATCAAGCTCCCGTGATTGATAGGTATTACCTAGATCATCTGTACGAGTGATAGGTAATCGCTCACACTGTGCAGCAGAATTATCTATGAACATGACAACAGCTCCCGATGTAGTTTTGGAGTGAACCTCGGATATAAAATACGATAATTTATCTTTTGGTACATGTGATAACCACAAGCCAGCAAAAACACCTGTGTACGTCGCTGGTAATTGGCCAAGATCATAGGCATCAACTACTTGAGTTGTAATTGATTCACTATATTTCTCTATATGCTGCAACGTCTCTTCAGTCACATCCGTTGCCAGTATTGAACTCGCCTGATCAGCAATGAATTGTGTCCAATAGCCAGTACCTGCAGCTATTTCCAGCACATCTCGATCCGTAAATTGCTCTGGAATATATTGCTCTAAGTATCTTAAATCACTCTGTCTTTCAGGATAGCTGTACACACGATCATAGATAGGTGCGCGATCACGATAATAAGCTCGCATACCCTTATCTTTACCATGTGACATTAAAATCAGGACATTATTTTTAGTGCGAGATAAGGCACAAAAGAAACGACAATGGTAAGTAACTTATAGTTTGCTAAAAAATTGAAATAAGTGGCATCTAAACTTTCGTGGTCAAGACTGAAAAGCTTGCTATGTATAGTTTTTGCGAAGTCACCAAATACCGTCATCATGATCGTAAGAAAGAGCAGGAAAGCAATATTAATAAGAGTACACCAGCCGAAAAATGTGGTCAGGGATGATAGGTCATTCATGAGTAATCCTTAGGTTTATAGTTGTTGATTTCAGGAGTCCGGTAAAGCATCAAACTCTTGTCGTTTTTTTTCAAACCACTCTTCCATCGCGCCCGGCGTTTGCATCATTTCTTTCATTTCACCCATAACCTTCAAGTGGGCTTCATCTTGAGCCTGGAACATTTCTGTACCATGCTGCTTGCTTTGCTCAGCCATTTCCTCGAAAGTTTCCGCCTTGAACTCAATATCACAAGCGCCACCCAACTGGCTGCATTTCATTGTTTTCATACTCTTCTCCAGAATTAGTAAGATACTATTAGACCTTGCATGTTACAGCGTAGGCATTTCC
>CALISW010000203.1 GCA_938041655.1 uncultured Thiotrichales bacterium
CGCTTCCATTTGCTCGGCACTTAATGCTGATGGCTGTAATACGGTGGACTGCAAACGCTGACGCTCCTGCTCAACCGCTTCGGCATGCGTTTCAAACTGCGCCCATTGTTGATCATCGACCAGACCCATCTTGTGTGCAATATCGGTCAAACGTAAATCGGCATTGTCTTCACGCAACAACAAGCGATGCTCGGCACGCGAAGTAAACATACGGTACGGCTCCATGGTGCCCTGGGTAATCAGGTCATCAACCATCACACCAATGTAAGCCTGGTCGCGACGCGGATACCAGCCGTCTTTTTCCTGAATAGCTAGTGCCGCATTAAGACCGGCCAACAAACCTTGTGCACCTGCTTCTTCATAACCAGTCGTGCCATTAATCTGGCCGGCGAAATACAGACCCTCGATAAACTTGGTTTCCAGTGTCGGGCGTAAATCACGCGGGTCAAAAAAGTCGTACTCAATGGCATAACCCGGGCGCGTGATATGCGCGTTTTCAAAACCGGCACAAGAACGTACAAAATCGTACTGCACATCAAACGGCAAGCTGGTGGAAATTCCGTTGGGGTAAACCTCATGGGTATTCAAGCCTTCCGGCTCGATAAATATCTGATGCCGGTTCTTGTCGGCAAAGCGAATGACCTTGTCTTCAATCGACGGACAGTAACGTGGACCCACACCTTCAATGACACCGCTATACAAGGGCGAACGATCCAGACTGCTAGCAATCAATTCATGAGTACGCTCGTTAGTCCATGTGATATGACACGAGACCTGCTCCGGGTGATCGCTGCGTTGCGAACGCAAGGAAAATAACGGCGTGGGCTCATCACCTGGTTGCGCTTCGAGTTGTGAGTAATCAATAGTGCGGCCATCAATACGCGGAGGTGTACCCGTCTTGAGACGATCAACCCGAAATGGCATTTCGCGCAAGCGGTCTGCCAACGCAATCGATGGTGGATCACCGGCACGGCCACCACTTTGGTTGGACTCGCCGATATGTAGTTTTCCACCGAGAAACGTGCCGGTGGTTAAAACGACTTTGGGTGCGTGAAACTTGAGCCCCATTTGGGTAAGAACACCCGCCACTTTCCCACCTTCGATGATCAAGTCATCCACTGCTTGCTGGAAAAAGGTCAGATTTGGTTGGTTCTCGACCATACCGCGGATCGCCGCTTTGTACAGCACCCGGTCTGCCTGGGCACGGGTCGAACGTACCGCCGGACCTTTTCGAGAATTCAGAATACGAAACTGAATGCCGCCACGGTCAGCTGCAACCGCCATCGCGCCACCCATGGCATCAATCTCTTTGACCAAATGGCCTTTGCCAATACCACCAATCGCCGGGTTACAGCTCATCTGCCCAACGGTTTCAATATTGTGGGTCACCAGCAAGGTATTCACGCCCATACGGGCACTAGCGAGCGCGGCCTCAGTACCGGCATGGCCTCCGCCAATCACAATCACGTCAAATGTCTGTTGATACAACATGCCGCTATTATACGGCTTGCACAGTGATGAACAATGTAATCTGTCGAAAACTCGATATCGTAAACGTGACCCAAGTGTCGTTCTTGTTTAGACTACGTGCCATTAAAAAGAACTGCAGGAAATAGTAATGGCCACAGGCTCCAAACTTGTCATCTATGCCGCACTGGTAGGTAATGGCTTGATAGCAATTGCCAAATTCGTCGGCGCTTCAATCACCGGCAGTTCGGCGATGATTTCCGAAGGTATCCACTCACTGGTCGATTGTGGCAATCAAGTCTTGTTGTTGTTCGGCCTGAAACAAGCCGCCAAGCCGCCAGACGAGCAGTTTCCTTTTGGTCATGGTAAAGAGATCTATTTCTGGAGTTTTGTAGTAGCCATCCTGATTTTTTCGGTTGGTGCCGGGATTTCAATTTATAAAGGCATTCACCACATTATGCACCCGGCCCCAATTACCAACATCATGGTGAACTACATTGTTCTGGCCGCTGCGATTGTATTTGAAGGCTTTGCCTTTGCGGTTGCCTTTAAAGAGTTCAACAAAGTGCGTGGCAAGATGAGCTATTTCAAAGCCGTGCAGACCGGCAAAGATCCAACACTGTTTGTGGTGTTGTTTGAGGATGGAGCTGCCATGGCAGGTTTAATCGTTGCCATGGTGGGTATCTGGATTGCCGACACCACCGGCATGTACCAGTTTGACGGTATTGCCTCGGTCGTTATCGGACTGATACTCGCCGGTACCGCCATCTGGCTAGCCATTGAAACCAAGAGTCTTTTGATTGGTGAAGCGGCACAGCCGGAGATAGTGGCTGGTATTCGTGAAATCATTAACGAGTTCGACATGATAGATCAGGTTAACGAAGTGCGTACGGTACACATGGGCCCGGAATATATTCTGGCGACTATTAGCGCAGACTTTAAAGATGAAACTCGCGCCGGTGATCTGGAACGTGCCAATGCTGAAATGGATCGGCGCATCAAAGCAGCCTTTCCGAAAGTAAAACACACCTTTATTGAGGCTGAAGCGAACGATATTACGCCGGAAGACGCGCTGGGCTAGCTAGTCCATCAACAACACGGGTTTGATGACTTTGCCATGGTGCAAATCATCCATGGCATGGTTGATCTCTGCAAACGGGTAATAGCTGACCAACTTGTCCAGCGGTAACTTGCCTTCTTCATACCATTGGTAAAGTTTCGGAATAAAGGTGTGCGGGACACTGGAACCTTCCAGTATGCCGGTGACGGTTCTTCCAACTGCCAAGGCAGCAGCTTGAAACGGTATCGGCTCGACCCAATCGGGAATGATCGCTAACGCTGCGTGACCACCTACATGCAAACACTCGATTACCTCATGAAAGGTTTGCTGTGTGCCGGCGGTGTCCAGACTGTAATCGGCGCCGCCTTTCGTTAGCTTTTGTATTTCTGCCAGCGTCTTGTCATTACCCAACAAACAATGGGTTGCGCCCAGCTCTGCTGCCAGCTCAAGACGCTCGGGATTGATATCAACCGCAATGATAGTTTCACAGTCGGCGATGACCGCGGCCATGATGGCACTCAAACCAACCGCACCGGTACCGTAACAAACAAAGCTGGAACCAGCCTCAGCCTTGAGAGTATTGAGAATAGTGCCAGCGCCGGTTTGCACACCACAACCTAACGGGCCAATCAAGCCGTGCTCGGCACTGGCCGGCATCACGACCGCGTTGTCCTGGTTTACTAACGCATGAGTAGCAAAACTGGACTGATAGAAAAATGAGCCATGCACCGGCGTGCCATCAAGCATGCTCAAGGTAGTCGCTCCGGCTGGAGAAAGGCCTGAAAAATTTACCTCCAAGGCGTTATAGCAATGCGAGGTTAAATCCTTGGCACAATTCGGGCAGCTGCCACAGGAACCAAAAGACAAACCAACCAGATCACCCACTTTATGATCTATCACTTCGCTACCAACTTGCTCAACTATGCCACACCCTTCATGCCCCAGCACCGCTGGCAAAGGCTGAATATTCTGTACTCCAATATCGGTATGACAAACACCGGAGCTACTCAGCTTGACGATCATTTCATCAGCCGCCGGCTCTGCCAGTTGTAATGGCATCAACTCAAATGGTTGGTTGGGTGTGGTTAAAACGGCTGCGGTTATTTGCATAGAAGGATAAGGCTATTTGGATAGAAGCAAACTGTATCGGATATCAAACAGCATTTCACTGAGAGCCGTCGGGCTCAGGCCAGTGCCGCTGCATTTGTAAAAAGAGAAAAGACGCGCTCCAGGTAATTAACACCAGACCCGTTAACGACTCTATGCCTGCCAGATAACGCAGACCACCCAATGGGACAATATCGCCATAGCCCAGAGTGGTATAGGTGGTGAAGGAGTAGTAAACGCAATCAGCAAAAGTGATTAGCGCACCAGAAAGTAATTCAAGCTGACCAAAGCCGCTTAATTGCATCAAACCATAATAGACGCTGGCAAATATCCAGATCTCGAGACAATGAACAAGTAACACACCAAACACGTCCAACAAGATTCTCAAACGATGATGAGCTTTACTTCTCACTCTGATTTTTGCCAGAAGATTAAGTGCTTCATAGTGAAGCAATACCACAATGGTGACGGCGACTAAATTTACCAAGGTGATCTTAATCATCTATAACTACCTCTTACCCAGGCTCATAGGCCAAGTTCGTGCCCAACCATTTTTCAATAACCTTTTGATCGTGACCGGTACGCTGTGAGTAGTCTTCAATTTGATCACGCGTAATTTTACCCACGCCAAAATAATGGGAATCAGGATGGGCAAAATACAACCCGCTGACCGCCGCCGTTGGTACCATGGCCTTACTCTCGGTTAACCATATACCGGTATTGTCTTGGGCATCAAGTAAATCCCACAACAGATCTTTTTCCAGATGATCGGGACTGGCAGGGTAACCCATGGCTGGACGAATGCCGCGGTAGCGCTCCTTAATCAGATCATCCTGATTCATTTTTTCTTTGCTGGCGTAGCCCCAGTAATCGGTCCGCACTTGGGCGTGTAACCACTCGGCGCATGCTTCTGCCAAACGATCGGCGAGCGCCTTGAGCATCAAGGATGAGTAATCATCATGATCTTTTTCAAAGCGGGCTATGTGCTCATCTATCCCCGCACCGGCGGTACAGGCAAAAGCACCGATATAGTCTTTTACGCCCGATTCTTCCGGTGCAATAAAGTCAGCCAGACAATCATTGGCTCGATCAGCTTGTTGCTCGTTTTGATTGCGCAGAAAATGGAAACGGGTTAATTCGATATCACGCTGTTCATCAACGAACACTTTGACATCGTCACCGACCGCATTCGCCGGGAAGATTGCAGTGACCGCTGAAGCCTGTAACCACCGCTCGGCACAAATTTTCTCCAGCATTTCTTGGGCATCAGCAAACAGCTTGCGCGCTTCTTCACCTTTTTCCGGGTGCTCAAGAATGTTGGGATACTTACCCTGTAATTGCCAGGCATGGAAAAAGAAAGTCCAGTCGATGTATTCAAGCAAGGATTCAATTGGAATATCTTCCATCACTTGCAAGCCAATATGGTTAGGCGTCTCCGGCTTGTACGCACCCCAGTCGATGTCGAATCGATTGCTTTGTGCATCCTTTAGACTTATATGTTTTCTGCGGGCTACTTTGCCAGCTCGTCGTTCACGAACCTGCGCATACTCTGCACGCGTTTTTTCCAGTAACTCGTTACGACTGTCTTTAGCGACTAACTGTTGCGCCACACCTACGGCTCGTGAGGCATCCGCCACATAGAATGCACCCTTGTCGTAGGCTGGTTCGATTTTAACGGCGGTATGCGCCCTGGAAGTGGTAGCACCACCAATCATCAGTGGTAGATCCAGATTCAAACGTTGCATTTCGCTCGCCACGTGGACCATCTCATCCAGTGACGGCGTGATCAGTCCTGATAGACCGATCATGTCGACCTTTTCTTCTTTGGCCGTTT
>CALISW010000204.1 GCA_938041655.1 uncultured Thiotrichales bacterium
AGCGTTAGGCGCTTCTGTTATTTATCTGGAAAGTAATTCAATACTCGAACCTGCCATTAATCTCTACAAAAAGTTGGGCTTTAAAGAAGTTGCCGGTGCAACCTCGCCCTATGCCCGTTGTGATATTCAAATGGAATTACATTTAGCCGGGCACAAAAAAAGCTGAAGTCGAATCAACAGAGTCTTGTTTGAAATATTTATTGATTTAGCGAGTCTGTATTTAGCCTGTGAAGTAATGCGACCATACTAATAATTCTCGACCCATACTTCACCATGAAGAAATACTAACTGTATTCGCTATTTCTGTTTGCAGCGCATGCCTAATCCGGGGGATTCCTGGGTTATGGAGAGCCGAAATACCGGTTCAGTGTCGAGAGTAGCCTTGTGCGTTATCGAGATGTGGATAAAATTCGATTAATTCCGATGTTGTGATGTATGTTCTTACTTCACAGTAAACCCAATAACAAAAACCAAGCCCGACAATTGCCGGGCTTGAATTAGCAAGTAGTGTAATTATTCCCAACCATCTCCCGAGGTACCATCAGCATTACCTGAGTCCGCACCACTGCCATCGTCAGGGCCATTACCGTCAGCCATACCCGGGCCGTCCCAACCACCGTTACCATAATCGACTTCATTGTTATTGGATTGATTGGAATTGCCACCTTCAGCATTTCCACCTGTACCGGAGTCACTACCGTTTGCGTTGGGGTAGCCATCATCTGAACTGGCAGATTTATTTTGCTCTTCACGAGCTGCTTCTGCTTCGAGTGCTGCTTTCTCCGCCTCATATTCGGTTTGTGCGAGCTGTCTTGTAGCGATAGTTTTTTCGATAGGTATGTCTTCCGCCAGATCAATATAGTTTTTTGCTACTGTTGCCCTACTATGAATATCCGTTAATTCCTTGTTCAGTTTTTCGATATCAACAGGTGTTCCATTCTTCTTGGCGTCCTCTTCGGCTTTTTGAACTGCTGACAGAGCTTCCATTGCCGCTGTGTGATCGATGGCATTTTTAGAAATATCATTATGGTTGCTTAAATGTTGACGATCTTCGCTAGGGTCCACATAACTTCTGTTAATGTTTTGACTTTCAAGATACGCATTTAACGAGTTTACAAATCCGGTGGGATCAGAATTGTAGCCAGCTGCTGCTCCAGCCAATGTACTAACACCGACAGCAATCGGGTGTGGTGGGGTGCCGTTAACTGGAATAGAGC
The DNA here is from genome assembly GCA_938041655.1 of uncultured Thiotrichales bacterium. Classification (GTDB taxonomy): domain Bacteria; phylum Pseudomonadota; class Gammaproteobacteria; order CAZUMV01; family CAZUMV01; genus CALIRD01. The sequence goes on from CALISW010000204.1 coordinate 1,218, forward strand.
TCGTTACAGCACCAGTAATGGCACCTGCTATCGCACCACCCACACTACCTGTGCTTGCTGCCTGTCCAGCCATTGATGTATAGGCAGCACTGTTCTCACTTTGCCTTTGCCTCGTGCTCATTTCTGATTTGTATACAAACACAGGTGCAATTGAAGACTGTAAAGATCGCTGATCTATATTGCTACTTGAATCAGTGTCATCCAGCCTTAAGCCCCGTACGCGTATGCCTGCTTGATCTCCACCCGCTCTTCTGTTTCGTTCCATCCAGCGGCTCCAAATAACAGACTTTCTAACTTGCTCATTACCGGAATTAATTTGACGGTTTCGTTGTCGCACCAATTGTCGTGCCTTTAATACAGCAGCTTTGGCTTTGGCAGCAGCGGCTTCTGATTGACGTACAGCAGAATAAGCTTTTCGTAAATTTTCCTGTTTAGTCGCACCACTGGTTCTCTTTGCAACACTGAATCGATGCACGGCTGCTTTTGAAGTTCGCCTGGCTTCTATTTTTTGCGCCTCAGCAAAATTTCTTTGGGCCCGAGCTTGTTGATTAATAGATCGTCGAAGTTTATGTTGGTTAACCCAGTACTGATTACCCGCGATTAATTGTTTTTTCGATACTTTAAATATTTCATCCATGGTTGAACAATTATCATCTGCACACAACCAGTTCCATATTAGCGCTTTTGACGCCGGATCCTGAATTGCATCCGATAGTAATTGAGCAGTGTTAACAGCACCCATTTTTTGTAACGCTGCATGCACAGCTTCAACTGAAGTTAACCTGGATCGTGCTTTGTTTCTAATGATACGCAAGGTACGCCGAATTTGTTCTTCATTGGCCTGCGGATGCAATGTCTTTATAGTTTGTAATGCAGCAATACCTGTTATTTGATCAATAGAAAAAGCAAATTCACGTCGAGGATTTACACCATACTCTTTGAACTGAGTAAGTACAGCACGCATTGTGCGAAGTTGAGCTTCATCACTAGCCCAACGTCTTCCTTCAGTAATTGCCTGATTTATTTCAATGTCATTTCCCAGCGCCAGTAGTATGGATACTGAGTCTGCTTCGTTCATCCACTCACTCGACAAACTATTTTCTTGATTTGCAAAAGCGTTGTTTGTAACCACCACTAGAAAAATGTTTATAAACAACAGTTGTCGTATAGATTTCATTATATTTAGCCTCATTCGTTATAAAAATATTTTTGAATGCAACCGGGATTTACATTCGACTTACAAGAGAACACCTTCACTTGGAGAAAATCATAGAAGTGATTTCAGATCAATGACACTTTCCTGCTATCCGACCAGTGGTTTGTAATGTCGCTATCTAACGACACTGCAAGTGGTTGATATTTCTAAGAGGCAATAAATAACTGACGTTAAATAGCGACACC
>CALISW010000205.1 GCA_938041655.1 uncultured Thiotrichales bacterium
CATCAGGATCACGGCAATCCAGGGATGAGTACGACCAAGACCGGCAAAATCTGAAATCTCGTCAGCCTCAAAACCTTCCCTGCTGAGCAACAGAATGACGCCAAAGGCACCCAGTGACATGAAGGCATAAATAATGGTGTAAAACATCGAGGCTGCGTAGCCATCGCGAGTTCCTGCCAAGACACCCAGAATAATAAAGCCGACATGTGAAATAGTTGAGTAGGCCAACATGCGTTTGATGCTGGTTTGTGCAATCGCAACAATGTTACCAATACCAATCGAGAGCACAGCCAGGATGATCAACATACCCTGCCAGTGTTCGTGTAAAGCACCCATGCCGGAAACCAATAGACGCATCACCATCGCGAATGCAGCCAACTTCGGCGCTGCACCAATAAAGAGAGTTACGCTGGTTGGCGCACCGTCATAAACATCGGGAACCCACATGTGAAACGGCACAGCACCGAGTTTGAACGCCAGTGCGACTACTATGAATACCAACGCAAAGACCTGCGCTTTACTAATATCACCACCCTGTTGTAACAAGGCATTGATCTCGTTGATATTGAGTGTTCCGGTGACACCGTAGAGGATCGACATGCCATATAGCAGCATGCCTGACGCTATTGCACCCAGCACAAAATACTTCATTGCCGCTTCAGATGAGCGAGATGAATTACGATCAAACGCTACCATCGCGTAGAGCGATAATGACAACAGCTCCAAACCGAGATAGATATTCAACATGCTGTAGGCAGAAACCATGATCAGCATGCCCAGTGTCGCAAACAAACTTAATAAATAATATTCACCACGCTCCATCTTGCGCTGGCGCAAATAGTCACGTGAATAGACCATCGCGATCATAGTAATAATGAGTATGAACGCTTTTAAGTAGAAACCCATTTGATCTTGAATGTAGGTATCACTGAAGGTCAAAATACTTTTATCGGCGCGGGTTATAAACAAAGACACCAACGTCAACAACAAAGTCAGCTGGGTCAAAGTGTAAGTGAGCATACGACTGCCGGTCTTTTGCATCACATCCACAATCAGCACGACACAAGCCAGTGCCAGTAACACGATTTCTGGTGTTGCGGGGGTCAGAGCTGGCGCGACGAAATTCATAATGACCCCGGAAGCTTGGATTGAGTAATGTGATTAACCAGGTTATCAATACTGGCATGCATCACTTCCAGTAATGGTGCCGGGTACAAGCCTAAAGCCAGTACAGCAATTGCCAGACTTCCCAGTATAATAAATTCTCTGCGATTGATATCGGTCAGTGCAGCGACGTTATCGTTCGCAACCTCACCAAACAATACACGCTTGACCATCCACAAGGTATACGCCGCACCGACGATCAAGGTAGTTGCCGCCAGAAATGCAAACCAGAAGTTAGCTTTAAAGCTGGCCAGTATCACCATGAACTCACCAACGAAACCAGAGGTACCAGGCAAACCTGCGTTTGACATGGCGAAGAACACCATGAACGCGGCAAAGATTGGCATCGTGTTAACTACACCACCGTAATCAGCAATCATACGACTGTGCATGCGGTCATACATAACACCGACGCATAAGAACATCGCACCGGAGATGAAGCCGTGTGAAATCATTTGCACCATGCCGCCTTCAAGACCCATGCGCACACCAGATAATGAACCGGTATTTTCAAGAATGTACCAGGTCAGGAAAAAGCCAAGGGTGACAAAACCCATGTGTGAAATCGATGAATAGGCAATCAGTTTCTTCATGTCTTTCTGGACCAACGCCACGAAGCCAATGTAAACCACGGCGACCAGTGACATCAGTATTACCAGCCAATCCAGGCCAGCAGCCGCATCAGGCGTAATCGGTAATGCAAAGCGCAAGAATCCGTAGCCACCAATCTTCAACATGATCGCTGCCAGGATAACCGAACCACCAGTAGGTGCTTCCACGTGCGCATCCGGCAACCAGGTATGCACTGGCCACATCGGCACCTTGACACCAAAGGCGATCAGGAATGAGAGGAAGATCCAGAATTGCGCACGATAAGTTAGCGGCGCATCATGATAGGTAGCGATATCAAAGCCACCCGTCTGGGTATACAGGTAGATCAGCGAGATCAACATGAATACCGAACCAAAGAAGGTATACAGGAAGAACTTGATGGTGGCGTAGACTCGATTCGGTCCACCCCAGATACCAATGATGATAAACATAGGTACCAGCATCGCTTCAAAGAAGATGTAGAACAGAATAGCATCGAGTGCGGCAAAGGTGCCAATCATGACGCCTTCCAGAATCAGAAATGCCGCCATGTACTGCGCCGGCTTTTCCTTGATCACTTCCCAGGCTGCACCGACTACTAATACTGTAATAAAGGTAGTCAGTAAAATCAGCGGCATCGAGATGCCATCAACACCTAAATGATAATTCGCATTCAGACTACTGATCCAGGGTTTGAGCTCGACAAACTGCATCGCAGCAGTCTGGCTATCGAATTGACTCCACAGTGGAAGGCTGAGTAACAACATAGCGACTGAAATAACCAGCGCGGTCATGCGTATCGCCTGATGACTGGCGTTACCCATAAACAATAGTGCTACACCGCCCACTATGGGCAGCCAGACTAACATCGACAGTAGTGGCCAATCAGCCATCAGTACTCATCCCTTTTCATTGTTATTTCTTCTTATACCCGCAACACAAACCAGCCGATCAAGGCAATCAAACCAAAGATCATGGCAAACGCATACTCATACAGGAACCCGCGTTGAATCTTGCGTACGATGCCGGCGGTTAATCCCACTAGTCCGGCCGAACCGTTTACTACCAAGCCATCGATGAACTTGGTGTCTCCATACTTGGAGAACAAGCCGCCCAACTTGGTCGCACCACCAGCAAAGGCAGTCTGATTAAAGTCATCAAGATAATATTTATTCAATAGCAGCTTGTGCACAAACGAAAACTTGTTTGCAAACCAGTCGGCAATATCGGGGCGACGCATGTAGATGAACCATGCTGCACCGAGCCCGGCGAATGCCAAATAGACTACTGGCGTTTGGAATCCATGCAGAACAAATGCCAGCGCACCATGTGAAGCATGCCCACGCACCTCGGCGAGTGAATCATGCTCGGGCAGAACTGTAATCACGCCTTTGAAAAAGTCTCCGACCACAATAGGATCCATCAGGAACCCAGCAAGGACTGAGGGAATAGCCAAAGCGATCAGTGGCACAGTAACGACCCACGGCGACTCATGTAAATGTTCTTTGGTGTGCTGATCCATGCGCTCTTCGCCATGGAACACCAGGAAGAACATACGGAAGCTGTAAAAAGCCGTGATAAAGACACCCAGTAATACCAGAATATAGGCAAACGATGCACCGGCTGTATTGGAATGACCGACTGCTGCAATAATAGAATCTTTTGAGAAGAAGCCCGAGAAGAACGGGAATCCAATCAATGCCAAGGAACCGACCAGTGAAGTCCAATAGGTTATCGGCATGTATTTTTTCAGACCACCCATCTTGCGCATATCCTGCTCATGATGCATGGCGATAATAACCGAGCCCGCTGCCAGGAATAATAACGCTTTAAAGAAGGCGTGCGTCATCAAGTGGAACACAGCGGCTGAATACGCTGACGCACCCAGTGCCACCGTCATGTAACCCAGTTGCGACAAGGTTGAATAGGCCACGACCCGCTTGATGTCGTGTTGCACCATGCCAATCAAGCCCATAAAGAAAGCTGTAATCGCACCGATAACCAGAACAAAGCTCAAAGCGGTAGTGGTCAACTCGAATAGCGGCGACATTCTTGCCACCATAAAGATGCCGGCGGTTACCATGGTAGCCGCGTGGATCAATGCAGATATAGGTGTTGGGCCCTCCATTGAATCGGGCAGCCATACATGTAAAGGGAATTGTGCTGATTTACCCATCGCTCCGATGAATAAACAAATACAAGCTACCGTCAAGACTGACCACTCACTGCCAGGCAGTATGCTCATGGTTTTATCGGTCAAGCCGGGAGCTGCGGCAAACACTTCAGCGTAATCGAGTGAATTGGTGTACATCATGACCGCAGCGATACCGAGTAAAAAGCCGAAGTCACCAACGCGGTTGACCAGGAAAGCTTTCATATTGGCAAACACAGCCGTCGGCTTTTTCCACCAGAAACCAATCAATAAATATGAGACCAACCCAACCGCTTCCCAGCCAAAAAACAACTGCATAAAGTTGTTAGCCATGACCAGCATAAGCATGGAGAAGGTAAATAATGAAATATAAGCGAAGAAGCGTTGGTAGCCTGGGTCACCATGCATATAGCCTATGGTGTACAAGTGCACCATCAAGGAGACGAAGGTAACCACTACCATCATCATGGCAGTCAGATTATCAACCAGAAAACCTACTTCAAAACGAATGCCATCGCTAATCATCCAGGTGTAAACCGAGGCGTTGTAGATTTCGTGGCCATC
>CALISW010000206.1 GCA_938041655.1 uncultured Thiotrichales bacterium
AGCAACGCTTGAGAAAAAGAAAGCTGAAGAAGTAGTTCTCAAGAAAACGTTTGAAGAGAAGTATCACAAATCAGCCAACCTTGAAATCTATAAACAGCAGCTCGAGGATATGCAGGTTAACTTTGGTGAGATGTTGCGCCAACTTCCCGGCAAGTCTGAAATACCCGGTGTTGTTGATGATGTCTCACAAACCGGCCTGGCGAGCGGTCTTGAAATTGTACTGTTCAGACCTGCGGCTGAAGTGGAAAAAGGCTTTTATGCTCAAAAACCTATTCAAATAAATGTCACCGGCACGTTTGAAGAAATGGCAAACTTTGCCTCGGGCATTGCGGCACTGCCTCGAATTGTTACCTTGCATAACATCACTCTAACGCCGGCAAAAGCTACAAAAAAGAATTCCAGAAACACAAACAACAATCGATCTAATGCGCAACAACTGTCGATGGGCGTAGAAGCCAGAACTTACCGCTATCTGGACGATGAGGAGGATGAATAATGAATCCTATTCTCTCAAGCTGTAATTCCGCACTGAAAATCACAACCCTGTTGCTTGCCACTTCATTACTGTTTGGTTGTAGTAGCAACATGGGCGAGCTGGAAGATTATGTTCAGGAAATTAAAGACAGCCCACCCGGTGAAGTTTCAGAGCCGCCTGAAATTCAAACCTATGAAACGTTTGTCTACCCGGGGCATGAAAGAGATCCTTTTGACACTAATGTGCTGGCAGCCGAAATCATTGTAACTCCCGAGGGCCTCACCAAACCAGTGAAAAAACCCGGTTCTGCAGTAATCGATGAAAACCGAGTCAAAGAATATCTGGAAGGATACCCACTGGACAGTCTTGGCATGGTTGGCACGCTCAATCAAAATAAAGAATTGTGGGCTCTGATACAAACTTCAGACGGCACCATTCAGCGCGTCGGAGTTGGTAACTACATGGGTAAGAACCATGGAAAAATCACCAGCATTACCGAAAGCGAAATTAAACTGACAGAAAAAGTATCTGACCGAATCGGCGGCTACATTGAACGCCCGGCATCCATTGCGTTACCGGAAAAATAACGGATTATTACTATGCAAAACTCTAATTCAATGATGAATAATAAAAATACTGCCATGCAGCCTGGAAGAAAAACTATGCACATGAGAAGCCTTGTTCTTTTCGTTATTTTGCTGTTCGTATCTCATTTGGCAGTCGCCGAAAATGCGCTGCAATCTGTCAGCCATCAACGTCTGAGTGGCGACGAAATTCAAATTACTTTTGAATTTTCAGAGTACGCACCTGCACCGCTGTCATTTACTATAGCCAATCCAGCGCGTATTTCTCTCGATTTCCCGAATGTTAGTAACAACTTAGCAAACCGTAACCACGATATAAATATCGGACAGACCCGCAGTGTTAGCACGGCTGAATCCAGTGATCGCACCCGTGCCGTAGTTAATCTCTCTTCACTGATCAGTTACGACACACGCACTGAAGGCAATTTACTCATTTTGACTTTGTCGCCTTCCGGCAGTTATTCCAGCGCTCCGGTGGCTACAACTCAAACTGACTATCAGACAGACAATTCATATAACACCTCGTCGGCCAGTTATGCTGGTCCTGCGAGGGTCACAAATGTAGATTTTCGTCGCGGCGCTAACGGCTCAGGCCGAATTATGCTGACCCTGTCTGATCCAAGCACCCCGATTAACATCAAACAACAAGGAAGCAATATTATTGTTGATCTGTTGGAAGCTTCGGTATCCGCCGACTTACAACGACGCCTTGATGTGGTGGATTTTGGCACCCCGGTTGATTCGATCAGCGTTACCGGTGGTAGTACTGGCTCACAAGTGTCCGTCAAAGCCTCTGGAAACTATACGCACCTGGCCTATCAGACAGACAATCTCTATACCATTGAAGTTAAGCCACGTTCAGATCGTGAAATCGAACTGGAACAAAAGAAGGAGAAAACCTTCGACGGCGAAAAACTCTCACTCAACTTCCAGGACATTGAAGTTCGCTCGGTGTTACAGCTGATCGCAGACTTCACCGGCTTGAACGTAGTCGTTAGTGACAGTGTCGGCGGTAATGTAACTCTACGTCTTAAAGATGTTCCCTGGGATCAGGCGCTGGATATCATTCTCGATAGTAAAGGCTTGGGCATGCGCCAAAAAGGCAATGTACTTTATATTGCGCCGGCCACAGAAATCGCCGCACGCGAACAAGCTGCATTACAGGCTGAAAAGCAGAATGAAGAGCTGGCACCATTACGAACCGAGATGTTCACTCTCAATTATGCCGATGCTAACGAAATGGCCACCCTGCTTCGATCCAATACAGGTGGTAGAGGTCGAGGTGATGATGATAATTCCATCGTATCTGGACGTGGTTCAGTAACCATCGATCAACGTACTAATACGCTACTAGTCAACGATACTGATCCAAAGCTGGAAGAAATCCGCAACCTGATCGAAACACTGGATCGCCCGGTTCGACAGGTATTGATTGAATCACGCATCGTCAACGCCTCGGATGACTTCACCAAAGAGTTTGGTATTAACTTTGCATTATCCAATACCGAAAGAAATTCTAGTGAGACAATCACCAATGACTTTGCCGTCAATCTACCAGCGAGTAACATCGCAGGCAGCATTGGTTTGGCACTGGCAAAAATTCCATTGGGCACCAGCGTCGACCTGGAATTGTCAGCAGCACAAATTGAAAGTAATGCCGAGATCGTCGCCAGCCCACGAATCATTACTTCGAATAAAAGTCAGGCTCGAATTGAGCAAGGTGTTGAAATTCCTTATCAAGAAGCTGCCTCCAGTGGTGCTACATCAGTATCATTCAAAAAAGCTGTATTGAGCATGGAAGTCACGCCGCAAATCACCAAAGATGACCGTATCAATATGGATCTAGCGGTTAAAAGAGATACGGTTGGACAAGTGTTCAACAATATCCCGAGTATCGATACCCGGGAAGTTACTACCAAAGTCCACGTCGAAAACGGCCAGACGGTCGTACTGGGCGGTATCTTTGAACAAACACTCAGCGAATCAAGCCGAAGAGTGCCCTTTTTATCAGACCTGCCGATCGTGGGTAGAGCCTTCCGCTCCAACCTGAATTCAGATCAACGCCGTGAACTGTTGATTTTCATCACACCGAAAATCATTGATGATCTAAGCACCCTCAGTCAGTAGAATTAAAGACACTCCTGAATAAACCCGCTTTAAGCGGGTTTATTTTTGCCTGTGATAAATTACCGCATGGCATAATCTGGACATGAGTAAACAGCAACGCATCTTCCTGATTGGCCCCATGGGCGCTGGCAAGACTACTATTGGTAGAATGGTTGCCAGAGATATGGAGTTCGGGTTTGCTGATAGTGACGATCTGATTGAAGAAGGTACCGGGGTCGATATCACCACTATCTTTGACTATGAAGGGGAATCAGGCTTCCGGGACAGGGAGTCAAAAATGCTGAAAAAGCTCAGTATTGAAGATAAAAAAGTGATCGCCACCGGCGGTGGGGCGGTACTCTCAGCAGACAATCGTGAGCTAATGAGAAATTCCGGATTTGTGGTCTATTTAAAAGTATCCATTAGACAAGCTATTTTTCGTACCCGCAAAGATACCAAGCGCCCTATATTACAAAATGGGAATCCACGGGAAATCTTTACCCGCCTGGCAAAAGAAAGAAATCCGCTGTATGAATCTATCGCCAGCTGCACAGTTGACACTGATAGACATAAAACAGCCAAGTTAAAAGATATTATTATCAATCACTATCAACAATCACTAACAGAGTCGACTGAAAAATGAGGACGGTAGAAGTAGATCTGGGCGCAGCAAGTTACCCCATATACATTGGCAGTGGTTTACTTAAGAACGATTTTTGCCAACAACATATTGTTGGTAATTCCTGCATGCTGATCAGTAACACGACAGTTGCGCCACACTACGCCGAGGTATTAAGCCAACAAATCAAAATCGACAAGACCGGGGAATGCCTGCTCGAAGATAGCGAGCAATATAAAAACCTGGAAAGCCTGGAAAAAATCATCACTTCCTTGTTGGAGCAACACTTTGACCGCAACACTACACTGATCGCCCTGGGTGGCGGAGTGGTCGGCGATATCTGTGGCTTTGCGGCGGCAAGTTTCCAGCGCGGGGTTAACTTCATTCAAGTGCCAACCACCCTGCTGGCCATGGTGGATTCCTCTGTCGGTGGTAAAACAGCGGTGAATCACGCCCTGGGTAAAAACATGATTGGCGCCTTTCACCAACCTCAATGCGTGGTGATAGACATCGACACCCTGCAAACACTCGAAGAACGAGAATATCGCGCCGGTTTGGCCGAGGTCATCAAGTACGGCCTGATCATTGATGCCGAGTTCTTTGACTGGCTGCAACAAAACATACAGCTGCTGATGCAGCGCGATTCAGAAGCATTAATCTACGCCATCGAACGCTCCTGCGCGATTAAAGCCGACGTGGTTTCCCAGGATGAAAAAGAACAAGGTATACGTGCCCTGCTGAATCTGGGTCACACCTTCGGGCACGCCATTGAAACCGGACTGGGTTATGGCGAATGGTTACATGGCGAAGCGATTAGTACCGGCATGATTTTGGCAGCGCGTTTGTCAGAAATGCTGGGTTTACTCAGTAAAACAGACGTTAAACGTACCACTGACATATTTAAGCAAACGGGACTGCCAACCCATATTCCCAACGCGATGACAGCTGATCGTTTCACCGAGCTCATGGCAGTCGATAAAAAAGTAAAAGACGGCGTATTGCGTTTGATCCTGATGGAGTCTATCGGCAAGGCTGTCATCAAAGACGATGTAAGCCCGGCTCAAATCAAAGCAGTTATTGAGACACATCCTGCCTGATCACTAGCATGAGCCTTATTCCACAACATTTTATTGATGAAGTATTAGCGAGGACTGACATTGTTGATGTTATAGAGCCACGTCTTACCTTGAAGAAAAAAGGCAGTGAATACTCAGCCTGCTGCCCTTTTCACAATGAAAAAACCCCTTCTTTTACCGTAAGCCAAACCAAACAGTTTTATCACTGCTTTGGTTGTGGTCAACATGGCACCGCGATTGGTTTTTTGATGGAACATGATCACCTCAGTTTTGTCGAGGCGATTGAAACGCTGGCTGAACTCAACAGTATGGAGATACCAAGAGAGTCCAGGCAAAACCAGCAAAAACAGGATGATTTAAAACCGATTTATGCGGCACTCGCAGATGCACAAACACTGTTCACCGACCAACTAAGTCAACACAAGCACGCTCAGGACTACCTGAAACAGCGCGGCTTAACAGGGGCAATAGCTAAACAGTATGGTATCGGCTTTGCCGTTGATAGTTGGAACAGTCTGCTGAACTCGCTTAAGAAGAAACATCTGGAGAAAACATTAATCGCCGCTGGCTTACTTTCTGATAATGAGAAAGGCCGTATCTATGACAAGTTTAGAGATCGGATCATGTTTCCGATTCGGGACCGTCGCGGACGGCCGATTGCTTTTGGCGGAAGAGTCATGGGCGATGGTACGCCCAAATACCTGAACTCACCGGAAACCAAAGTTTTTCACAAAGGTAACACGCTCTACGGACTCTACGAAGCACGCCAACATTCAAGCAAGCTTGATACGATTCTGGTGGTTGAGGGCTATATGGATAGCGTCGCACTGGGTCAGTTTGGCATCGCCAATACCGTCGCTACTCTGGGCACAGCGGTAACCAAAGATCATTTACAACAACTGATGCGGGTGGTGAAACACATCGTGATTTGTTTTGATGGCGATCGCGCCGGACGTAAAGCTGCCAAGCGTGCCCTGGAACAATCCATGCACGTCTTAAAAGATGGCATGCGAGTCGACTTTATGTTCCTGCCAGATGGTGAAGACCCGGACAGCCTGGTGCAAAAAACAGGCGCAGACGAATTTCGCAAGTTGATCGATCAGGCGACACCACTATCCAGCTATCTGATGCAATCATTACAAGCTGAAAACTCCAAAGACAGTGCCGAGGGTCGCACCCTGATTGCTATGGAAGCACGTGAATTATTGAAGCCGCTGGATGCGACACACGCCAAACTTTTAAAAAAACAATTGCTCGATGAAATTTCACTCATCACGCAAACTGATCTGCAAGATCTGGACGTGGGAAAGACATTACCAGCGGCGCGTAGACCCAAAAGAATTCGGAGTTATAATCGACAACGTCAATTGGAAATGACCGCCATGCGTCAGGCGATTGCCGTGATTTTACAACAGCCTGATACTGCCCGCTTGATCAACGATGATTTACTGGTCAAGCTGCACCCGCTTCCAGGTGGTGCCTTGCTGGGTGACATTGTCGATATCTGCCGCGAACAATCCTCTATTAACAGCGCTATTTTGCTGGAGAATTTTCGAGAAACCAGCCATTTCGAATCGTTACAGCAGCTTAGTGCCTGGTCTCCTCCACCTGTTGATATGCAGGACATAGAAACTACTGACGATTCCGATAAACCTGCCCAGAGCGATTTAAGTCATTTACTGGGCGATGCCATCACCCAATTGGAAAAACAGCATGTTTCCGCTCGAATCGAACAATTGGCACAGCTTGAAACCAGTACTGGCCTCACTGATGAAGAAAAGACGGAAATGAAGCATCTGCTGATGCTTCGCACGTAGCCGCCCCCAGATTCTCATGATATAATTGCGCGCTTTTTCCCGCTAAGTGGTTGATATCGTGTCAAATACAGATTCAAAAGAACAACAGTCCAGACTTAAAGATCTGATTACCAAAGGAAAGGATCAAGGTTACCTGACCTATGGTGAGGTGAATGACCACCTGCCCGATACGATTGTTGATCCGGAACAGATCGAAGACATCATTGGCATGATCAATGAGTTGGGCATCAAGGTCTATGAAAAGGCTCCTGAAGCTGATGACCTTTCCATGGCCGAATCGGATACCGATGAAGATGCCGCTGAAGAAGCCGCTGAAGCACTAGCGAGCGTTGACAGCGAGTTTGGACGCACCACCGACCCGGTACGTATGTACATGCGTGAAATGGGCACGGTTGAACTACTGACCCGTGAAGATGAAGTAGCCATTGCCAAGCGCATTGAAGAAGGCCTGTTGCAAAGCATGACTGCCCTGGCCTATTTCCCGGAAGCAATCAAAACCCTGCTGGATGACTGGGATCTGTTTCTGGCGGAAGAGAAAAGACTGACCGACATTCTTACCGGCTATATTGACCCAACCGTAGAAGCCGATATTCCCAAGCCAGTGCAAGTTAATGCTGAAACCAAAGCTAAAGATAAAAAAGACGAAGAAGTGGTCGATACCGGTCCTGATGTCGAAGTAGCGCGCGAAAAACTGGAAAACATCCGCGATCTGTACAAGAAAATCAATCGCTGTAGAAGTGCCGGGCACAACAAGAAACTGGTTGAGCATCAACAGAATATTGCCGCTGCTGTGATTGAGTTAAAACTGATTCCAGTGGTGGTGCAAAAGCTCTCCAACCTGTTACATGTGAACGTAATAAAAATCAGGCAGCAGGAGCGCATCATCATGCAAGCCTGCATTCGCAAAGCGAAAATGCCAAAGAAAGATTTTATCGAGACCTTTTTATCCAATGAAACCGATAATGGTTGGGTAGAAAAAATCGCTCGCTCGCGCAAACCTTATGCCGCTGGCATTAAAGAAAACATGGATCTGATTTTTAATGCGCAACGAAAACTGGGCTTGGTAGAAACTTCCACCGAACTTTCGATTGCCGAGATCAAGGACATCAACCGTCGCATGTCGATTGGTGAAGCCAAAGCGCGTCGCGCCAAAAAAGAGATGATCGAAGCGAACTTGCGCCTGGTTATCTCGATTGCTAAAAAATACACCAACCGCGGCCTGCAATTCCTCGATCTGATTCAGGAAGGTAACATCGGCCTGATGAAAGCGGTCGACAAATTTGAATACCGTCGTGGTTATAAGTTCTCAACCTACGCTACCTGGTGGATACGTCAGGCCATTACCCGCTCTATTGCGGATCAGGCCCGCACCATACGAATTCCGGTGCATATGATTGAGACCATTAATAAGCTCAACCGCATTTCTCGACAAATGCTGCAGGAAATGGGACGCGATCCGACGCCTGAAGAACTGTCCGAACGCATGGATATGCCTGAAGACAAGATTCGCAAAGTTCTGAAAATCGCTAAAGAGCCGATTTCTATGGAAACTCCGATTGGTGACGATGAAGATTCGCACCTGGGTGATTTCATCGAAGATCTCAATGCTACTTCGCCGGTAGATACTGCTACCACCACCAGCCTGAACGACTCTACCCGCGAGGTACTGTCATCACTGACCCCTCGTGAGGCAAAAGTACTGAGAATGCGCTTTGGTATCGATATGAATACCGACCATACGCTGGAAGAGGTTGGCAAGCAGTTTGATGTCACCAGAGAGCGTATTCGCCAAATTGAGGCTAAAGCCCTGCGCAAGCTGCGTCATCCTTCACGATCGGAGATGCTACGCAGTTTCCTGGACCTGGAGAGCGGTAAATCGTGATTTAGCGCTTACAGAACGTTAGATCAGACATTACGGGCCCGTAGCTCAGTTGGTTAGAGCATCCGACTCATAATCGGCAGGTCGAAGGTTCAAGTCCTTCCGGGCCCACCATTTATCCTTTTCAAGTGTATTACGAGGACTGACACAGACTGTAACAAACGGCTTTCTTCCTACGTTTCTTCTGATTTTGTAGGTAAAATCTACCGTTTGTCGGAAACAAACCACAGATTGTGGTATTCGGTCACATTTAACCGACGAATGGTTGTAATCAGACCTGTAATTTAGGAATATAGGCTCCATCGAGTAATTGATACAAATTTTTTTGGGAGTATTAAAATGAAGAAAACACGTACTATCACGGCAACCGCATTATTAACCTTTGCTTTACTATGTATTGCACCACCTATGGCTAGCGCTGGCGATCTTGGCTTTAAGTCAGTTTCACAGGCTACTTTTGCTGTAAAAGGCAAGCAACGCTGGTGGCACCGCATCCGCAAGGGTAACTTTAAGAAGAATGACTTCAAGAAGAAGAGTACCAAGAACTCTGTAGATAACCCTGAGCCTATCACTGGCATGCTGGCTTTAGCTGCTGCAGGTGTTGGTGGCGCTGCAATGCGCAAGCGTAAGAAGCAGGATCAAGATCAGGAATAAAGCTGTAACAGGCCGGCCACCGCTCCCTGCGGTCGGTCAGTAAAAACAAGAGAGCAGTGTGTTAACACTGCTCTTTTTTTTCGTCTAAAATATCGTCTCTCGCACACCAAAAATCATTAAACTTTGCTATAAAATACAGCTATGGACACCAGCATACTTAAACAATATACCCAAGACTTTCTTGGCAGCCCGATACGTAATCCTCTGCTGTTACTGGCAGCCGGATTAGCGTGTATCTCGTTCATAGGTAAAGAAGCCGGTGATTTCGCCATTTCGGCGTTAACTATCATGGCTATTTTCAGCATGCTGGCTGATACCCCTGACCAACCGGACACCAACCAGCGACATTATATTTTGGCAGTCATTGCTTTGATTGTCGTTGCTCTTGTGGTTCGCTATGTGTGGACGGTCAAAGGCTTACCACTCGCCATGCGTGGTATGCCGTTATTATTTTTAAGCAGCTACTGGTGTTATCACTATGGTGGCCAGGTCTTGAGCAAACGCTGGAAAGAGCTGTTACTGCTAGCGGTACTGTTAATTCCGGATCGCGCCCTGATGTACCCTTTTGTCGCGCCTCTGCTAGCGCTTTCTGATATGCCGAGCCTAAGTCATTTGACCGCCAATATTGCCGCCGGTGTCACCTGGATACTCGGCCTGCCTGTTGAGCTTGAAGGCACCCACATCCATGCGCCAAACGTCATTGCCAATGTATTTAAAGGCTGTGACGGCGGCCGAATTCTGGATTTCATGGTGCGCCTGACACTCATTCTAATCATCGCGTTTCCGGTGAAGAAATATAAATGGCCGATCATTTTAATAGTCAGTATGTTTCTGGGATATCTGGTTAATGTGTTTCGTGTCTCAGCGATGGTTTTCGTCGCTAACACCGGTGACATGCAGGCTTTTGATTACTGGCATACCGGTGACGGCTCGAAGATCTTCAACCTGATAGCCATCATCCTGTTCTGCCTGGTCGGTTATTTTCAAATCACGCCAGCCAAAAGCGTGAAACAAAGTAACGCCTGACCCCGCCAGAGCCAAAATTAGACTATGATTCTGCTCCTATGAGCACACAACTTAGCAGCGGCTGTCAGCAATCACTGGCGCAACTATTTGAGCAACTTCAGTCCACGCTGGAAAAAAACAAGCGTGAGGATGCCAACTGGTTACAGCAGCGACAATCGCTGGCATTAGCCAATGCGCTACTTCGTAATCATGGCTCTAACCCCGAAAAATCATCACGACATGTCGTTGTGGTCGGACCGACACAGGTAGGAAAGAGTACCGTTATTAATCATTTGCTTGGCTCTGAACAAGCTGGAGTCAGCGCACTCGCCGGCTACACCAGACACGCGCAGGGGTTTACGGCGGCTACTGAAACAGAGCAATACCAACAACTATTTCCGAATTGGAAGCTGGTCGCACAAAACCAGCTGGACCCGGACAACACCAGACAGTTTTCGATCAGCACCCGCACAGACATTACTGATCAAGCCCAACAAGAAATAGTTTATTGGGACACTCCGGATTTTGATTCAGTCAGCTCACGCTCCTATCGCACTATCGTGCCAAACCTGAGCGCAATCGCTTCGGTGTTAGTGCTGGTCTTGAGTAAAGAGAAATACGCTGACAACAGTGTCTGGGAATTTCTTAAACTGTTGGCACCACTGCAATTGCCCTTGATCATTTGCCTGAATAAATCAGAAGCCGCGCATCTGGAAGTTATCACTCGTGAAATAGAACAACGCCTGAGTGACCTTAATTGCAAGCATCAGGCAATCATCAGCTTACCGTGGCAACATCCCGACACGCCAACTCCATCTGAACGTATCCAGGCATTACAAAGCGCTGTTAGTACTACACTGACCGCAGCACCCCAGTCACCCAAACTGACATATTACTTTCGCGATAATTGGCAAACGTGGTTAAAACCGGCCGTGGCAGAACATCAGGCTCGAACCGAATGGCAGGAAAGTGTAGCGCAGGCATCCGGGCAACTATTGAGCTATTACCGGGAACACTATTTACAACAAACCCGATACTCAGAAGCCCTGCAGCGTGCTATTAGCAAACTACTCGAATTACTCGAAATACCCATCCTGGCTGGTACGCTGGGCACACTGAGAAAAGTGATTACCTGGCCGGTTCGCACCCTAGGTAAAACTATTCTCGACTCGGTCTCGGATACACGTGATAAAACACAAACCAATGAAGTTATTATTCTCACTGAGGCGTATCAAAATGCGCTGGTAGACCTGATCAACAAGGCTCAGCAGATTGAAGCAGAGGATCACCCACAACAAAAACTCTGGTGGACATCCATAAAACAAGGACTGGATCAACAACAGCAGGACTTACAAGCACGAGCCGAACACAATATCGCACAACTCCAGGATACTTTCGAACCTGAAATTGACGCCGCTGCCAATCGTCTCTATCAACAGCTTCAGGAGCAGCCAGCCACCTTGAATAGCCTCAGAGCGGCTCGGGTAACAACTGATGCGGCTGCTTTGGCACTCGCCTTTCATACTGGAGGGTTGAGCACGACTGATTTGGTACTGGCACCAGCCTTATTATCAGTAACCTCACTGATTGCTGAAAGTGCTGTCGGGCAACACATGAAAGTGATTGAAAAAGAACTCAAAGAAAAACAATTTGAACAAGTACAGCATGATCTGGTTACACCCTGCCTGGAACAGCCAATGCTTGAGCTATCTGAGCAGCTCACAACAGCTGATCTATACAATATCTCTGAGGCAGACTTACAGGCAGCAGAACAGTGCCTGAGTGAGTTGGAATAATGCAGGATTTTAACCAACGCCATCAACAGTTAAGCAGCTGGGTGAAGCAAACCATCTCCGAGGGCTGGCTCACAGATCAGGCACAATTGAAATTCGATCAACTGGAGACCGCCAGCGCCGAGCAATTATTCAGTAATACAGCTATACGTCCATTAATAGTGGCGTTCTTTGGAGGCACAGGCACCGGTAAAAGCAGTCTTCTGAACAGACTGGCTGACGCCGATATCGCAGTAACCGGTGCTGCCAGACCAACCTCACATGAAGTCACTATCTACTTGCATCAAGACCATCAGTTAAACGAAAGTTTAAAGAGACTGCCGATGCAACAAACGAGGATTCATTACCACCAGCTGGCACAACGCCAGCAAGTTGCCTGGCTCGATATGCCGGATTTTGACAGCGTTGAAAGTGCCAACCGAGATCTGGTTGAGCAATGGTTACCTTATATAGATTATCTGGTCTATGTCGTGAGCCCGGAACGCTATCATGATGATCTGGGCTGGCAAATCCTGCAACAACGCCAACAACGACACCAATGGTTGTTTGTCATGAACCATTGGGATGAAGGCAAACCTGAGCAATATGAAGACTTTCGCTCAAAACTCGATAAGGCCGGTTTTTCCAAGGCTGAATTATTGCGAACCAGCTGTGCAGCCAAACCAATAGATGATGAATTTGAAAAACTGGAACAACACCTGAATCAAGCTATAGCGAGCAACGGCATCGAACAGTTACAAAAAACCGGAGCATTGGCACGCTTGCATGATCTGGATAAATTGGTGGCTGACTACAGCCAGACACTAGGCACTCAAGCACAATGGCAAGCATTGTCCAAGTCACAACAGACGCTGTCTGCCACACATAACAAAGGACTGGTTTCGCTGCTGCGCGATCAGGCACAAGGTCTGCTGCAACCGTTGCAGGCAATTGAAGAAGACACACCCTGGTTCAGAAGCAAACAAAATCCAACGCGTTTGCCGAGTACCGGAGACATGATCGAATACCTGGGCAATCAACGTTGTGGTAATTATCTGCAGCGTATTATGCGCGAACAAGGGCAACATTGTCGTAAGCAACTATTACCTGAGCAAGCACTGACCAGAAAACTGTCAGGCCTTGCTGAAGAAACCACCCTGTCGCTTGAAGATAATATGACCACGTCCACGGCTAAAGCCATGGCCAAGCCCGGTACTGTCATACAACGTGCTGTCTATAAGCTTTGTAACTGGTTGAGCTTTTTGCTGCCTTTAGCTCTAGCTATCTGGGCAGGCTGGTTTTTATTTGCTCACTATCGCGAAGGTATGCAAGGGAATGTCGAATTTTTAGGCACCAGCTTTATCACCAACACCTTGATGTTGATGGGTCTGGGCTGGTTTATTCCATGGCTGATTAAAAGAAAAATTCAACCATCTTTAGTCTCGAGTTTCAAACGCGGCGTATTTAATGCCATCGAACAAACCGGCTTAGAGCTTGAGCAAAAACTCAATCTCGCTTGCGAGAAAGTGATTGAGGAACATCAAGATGTGCAGGACAAGCTGGCGCAGCTACAGCAAGATGCACCCACTAAAGAAGAGATTTAGTCAGCGCTATTCGCCGGTTCACTGACCTTGTCAGTTTCTGGTTCCAATTTGACATTCCTGGCGAAAAATAATCCCACTTCAAACAAAATCCATATTGGTATGGCTAACAATATCTGGGAAATTATATCCGGTGGCGTCAATAACATGCCGATAACAAAAGCAGCCACAATCACATAAGGTCGCGATTTTTTGAGCGTCTCCAGTTCCACTAAACCCGCTGACACGACCAGGTACGTGGCAATTGGCACTTCAAACGAAAGACCAAAAGCAAAGAAGAGCTTGATGACTAAATCCAGATAGCGACTGATATCCGTCATCACTGTCACACCAAACGGTGCTTCGCTAACAAAAAACCCAAAGACTAAGGGGAAGACCACAAAATAGGCAAATGCCATACCAGCATAAAAAAGCACCACACTGGAGACCAGCAATGGTATCGCGAATTTCTTTTCACGCTGATAAAGACCCGGCGCAATAAATGACCAGACTTGATGCAATAAAAATGGAATGCACACGACCACAGCCAACATCAACACCATCTTGAAAGGGGCAAGAAAGGTAGAGGCTGGATCAATCGCAATCATTGAACTGGCTTCTGGCAAATGCTTACGTAACGGCGCTGCTAGATAAGTATAGATTTCCTGACGGAACGGGAATAAACCAAGCAACACTACAAAAACGGCAATGACCATACGCAACAACCGATCGCGCAACTCAATCAAGTGACTAATTAAACTGGATTCTTCGAGCTGCTCTTCACTCATGACTCACCTGCTTTGCCGGAGTCAATTTTCGCCATTTCTGCTGCCTCGTTTACCTCGGCCTGCATTTCTTCAGCCACATCAGTCGCTGTGGTGTTTAAGTGTTTACGGGTATCGTCAAGGACTTCTTTTAAATCATCAATCTGTTCGCTTTGATCTTTAAGAATTTGACGTAACTCATCTGCGTGTAATTCACGCTCAATATCCGACCTGACACCGGCTACAAAACGACGCGCCTTGGCAACATACTTTCCCAGGGTTCTGGCAACTTGAGGTAACTTTTCAGGGCCGATCACCAAAAGTGCCACGATGAATACCATGGCCATTTCTATCAGGCCCATATCAAACATTGATCATGGCTCCGGCTAGACTTTGTCTTTGTCTTCTACTTTTTGTTCAATCACCGTACCATCTTCGGCTGTGGCGTCTTCTTCCTTGACTGCCTTTTTGAAATTCTTGATCGCGCCGCCAATGTCACCACCGGCGTTGCGTAAGCGCTTGGTGCCAAACAACACCAGCACTATGGCCAAAATTAATATCAACGGCCCAATACCAATTCCACTAATACCCATACACCTAACTCCTCTATTCTGCGCTAGCGCGAGACAATTTCTCTTTGTGACCTGAGACACCAAAACGGCGCTCCAGTTCTGCCAATACCTGTTCGGGTCGCAAACCACGCTCGGTCAGTAACACCATGCAATGAAACCACAAATCAGCAACCTCATGAATAACGTGCTTATCATCTACTTCTGCGGCGGCTTCTACAACCTCACCGGCCTCTTCAGTGATCTTGGCAGCAATCGCATCCGGCCCACCGGCTAATAAACTGGCAACGTAGGAGCTATCCGGATCCATAGCGCGTCTTGATTCGAGCACATCAGCTAAACGTGAAATTACTTCGAGATCACTTTGATCTGTGTCATTCATGCGGTTTATTGTAACAAATCGACCCACTGAGAAAGCTTTATTTACGCCCTATAAAGACCTTAAAGACGGACGGTTATGCCGTGATCACGCATATATTGCTTGGCTTGTCCGACCGTATACTCTCCAAAATGAAAAATACTGGCCGCCAATACTGCATCTGCCTTACCTTCGAGCACCCCGTCTACCAAATGCTGTAAGTTCCCCACGCCACCGGATGCGATCACCGGAACGCTGACACCTTCGCTAACCGCCCGGGTCAAGGGTAAATTGAAGCCCACCCGGGTACCGTCTCTATCCATACTGGTGAGTAATATTTCACCCGCCCCACGCTCCACCATTTGTTGCGCCCACTGCACCGCATCATGCCCGGTAGGTTTTCTACCACCATGGGTAAATATCTCCCAGCGCAAAGGCTCATCCGGGCCACTGACTTGCTTGGCATCAATTGCCACCACAATACACTGTGAACCAACGCGCTGGCTGGCCGCACTCACTAACTCGGGATTAAATACTGCCGCCGTATTGATCGATACTTTATCGGCACCGGCATTGAGCAAGCGATGAATATCTTCAACCTCGCGAACCCCGCCACCCACCGTGAGGGGAATAAATACTGAACTGGCCACCGCCTCTACCACTTTATAAATGGTATCCCGGTTGTCAGAGCTGGCAGTGATATCCAGAAAAGTAATTTCGTCGGCGCCTTCATCGTTATAGCGTTTGGCAATTTCCACTGGATCACCAGCATCACGAATATCGACAAACTTTACGCCCTTGACTACCCGACCCTGATCAACATCCAGACAAGGAATGATTCGTTTCGCTAATGCCATCAGCTATGCCACTCAATCACATGTTCAACCAGTTGCTGAGGATGCACTCCCAACTCAGACACGACTTTATCAGTCACCGGTATCCCTGCATCCCGCATGGCGTCACGCGAGCCTGTAAGCAATGGATGCCAGACTGGCAACGGTTTCTTCTCAGCCAGCAAGCGATACGCGCAAGTCGCCGGTGCAAAGTAACATTGCTCAAGATTTTCTGGACTCAACACCATACATTCAGGCACCAAGGTGACTCGTTCTGTATACACTTCACAGTGGCATTGCTCCTGCTCCAGGTATTGACACACCACATTGGTCACTGCGATTTCACCACTGTCTTCATCTTCAAGTTTGAGTCGACAACACAGACCGCAGCCATCGCACAGAGACTCCCACTCGCTACGACTCATTTCCGTGAGTGATTTACTTTCCCAAAAATGCGTAGTCATTAAAAGAAATAACCCAGTCTGAATTCTACGTAGTCATCCTGCTGGATAAAATACTGCGGGTCAGTAACATCAGAGATATCAAACAACTGGGCTTGTACCGATGCTTTGAAATGAGAACCTATTCTTCTACTACCTTCTATTCTGAAAAAAGCACTGTCATTATCGAGATCAAGATAACCTCCGGCTAACAGTTCGGTACTCTGCTCATCATTAAAACCCAGTCGAATACCGGCAAACAGATCATTCTGAAATATCGCGTTGTTGCTTTGACCACGTGTGTCATGGTGATACTCCAGCAACACACCTATATCCAGACCTTGCCCTAAATCAAAAAAGGTATATTCAAAGCCTGCTACCAGCGCCTGATAATCTTCAGGATTTCCACTACGGGCAATCGCTTCAAGCTTGAGTAACCATGAATCCAGTGTGGCCTGCAGGTCCAGACCAACCTGATGGATTTGATTGTAACGAGGGGTAAGCACCGGTCCATCTGTTGAATTCTGCAATATCAACTCAGGTTCGCGCGCGGTGCCATTAAAGTAGTAAAGACCATAATCCCAGAAATTCGCCACAGTACCACTCAAGCGAATCGCCGCATCCACATGACCTGTCTCTATCTCAGATTCATACTGGGCGGGTGCAAAGCCAATTGTGGTTGTCGTTAAAAACTCGGGATTGTCGGTGTCCACAACCACAGGAGCGCGTAACCTTCCGTTAACACCAGCAAAAGTACGCTCACGAAAATATGGCAAGACAAAAAAGTTAAGCGCACCCCAATCCTGTAACCAGGTGATATTTACCATTGGTTGACCTAGCTTGTCTTCGGTATCGATATCCTCAACAAAATCTGTTTGGTTAATGATATCAACCAGGTGCTGTGACTCGGTCACCCCCCAGAATACTTTCCCGACTCCTACCCGCCACTCCCAGTCACCACTGGCATAGGAAATCAGCAATTCACGAACATCGGCATGCGTGCGCTCGTCATCATGCTGATCGTAACGTACAAAGGGAGTGAAACTAAGGGTCAAGTCCTGATTACCCATCAGGCTGGTAAAATAATTAATCTCGGCACTAATAGAAGAATACAGCTCTTCTTGATTGGAGAACAAAGCAGTCTCGGGGAAATAACGCGCTTCCAGAATCAATTCACCACTCACTTCTGCAACAGCACTGCCCAGACTGGCCAGAGAAAGACCAATAATTATCGTGGTGGTAGAGACGAGTTTTAAAAGCATCCTGCACATGCCGCGTATTATTGCAGATTTAGACTACTACTGCGCGATCAATCAGCGCCCTTTGGAAAGCTTATCTTTAACGAAATCACGATCAACCAGGCCCGTGCCAAATTGATAGTTGGACCAAAACAATGTGGTCGATTTTTTTGTTTGGTGGTTGAGCATGTGCATTTCAGCTGGTCGCCAATGCTTGCCAGCATATTGTTGATAGCCTTTCACTGACAGCGTTTTCAACAAACTATTCTTGCGGTCATAATAGTCAGTTCGCAATACCAGTAGTTGCTCTCGTTCTATCCAAACGACTTGTCTGGTATAACCGGAGTGATCGTATTCGGGATAACGTTCAACTACATCACAAACCATTCCTCCACACGATTCACTGCGTAGAAACTTGTAACGATACTTGTCAACTTCCTGCGAAGATAAATCCTCAAACGCAAACTCACTGCCTACAAACGGACCAGACTTGTTTTTAGAAGAAATTCTTTTAACCCGCTTAAGCGATGGCAAAAACAACCATTGATCATCGGCTCGAAGACTATGG
The DNA here is from genome assembly GCA_938041655.1 of uncultured Thiotrichales bacterium. GTDB lineage: Bacteria > Pseudomonadota > Gammaproteobacteria > CAZUMV01 > CAZUMV01 > CALIRD01. Next base: position 18,338 of record CALISW010000206.1, read on the forward strand.
GTATGACTCAACAACGCCGTATTACGAATATCTGCCGGTGCTTTAAAGGTGAGTAGTACTTTGTCACCATCACCCTCTACTTCCAGTCGCTGTGAACCAAGCTCCCTTTCTGCTTGATTCCCATTACTGTCACGCAACACCATTTTCAGGTCGGCGGTTACATCAGCAAAACCGGAATGACGCTGGTCGGCTGCAGTGGCGATCTTAAAGCCCTTTGCTTCGGCTGTTTCAGCCTGCAATGGATTTAGCGCCAATATCAGTACAATAAAAATAAGGATTTTATGCATATCAGGATTTGTTCGTATTGGTAATCTTCAGACTACAATAATATGGGTTTATTCAATAATTTAGTGTTATTAAACAATATTTTAATGTTATTTCACTCTGATTGTGATGCAGGCCTGTCTATTAACAGTAATAGCGGTGGTAATAATAGAAAATCCAGCAATAACGCCGCCGCAATAGTAATTGCCGTCAACAAACCCATCTCTGCATTCAAGGCAAAATGCGAAAAGGTCAGAACCAGAAAACCAAGTACCAACACCACGGTATTTACCACCAAGGCGACACCTACGGTATCGAAGGCATAGCGTATTGCATCTTGAGGCGATAGATTCGCCTCATTACGAGCACGCTGGTACTTACTTAAAAAGTGTATCGTATCATCCACTACAATTCCCAAGGTCACCGCTGCTACTACCGATGTAGCCAGACCCACCACCCCGTGCAAAATAGCCCACACCCCAAAACCGACTAACGCCGGTGCGATATTCGGAATCATACTGATCAAGCCTAACTTGAACGACTTCAATGCCACTATTAATACCAGTGACACCAACAATAATGCCACCAGAGTTCCACGCAACATACTCGCTACATTACGTTTACTAATTTGTGCAAACATGGTTGCAGGACCGGCACCAACCGAATCCAGCAATGGCGTGTTTTCATGCAGCCATAACTGTGATCGTTTTTCGAACTCGTTAATCTCACGACTATTCAAGGTATCAATATTGACGCCCACCTTGGCAGAGGTCTTATCCAGATCAACATGATTCGTCAGATCGATACCGTAGGGCAAGGACAACTCATACAACAGCAAGTACTGCGCTGCCTGGTCACTACTCTCGGGTAGACGATAATAGTCAGTACGATCCTGATGCAGATTCTTATTCAGTCTCTTTAATGTTTGAGTAATTAAAGAAACGTGCATTACCTCTGGTTGTTGCTGCAACCAGCTATCAAACGCATCCAGCTGCTGCAAAAACTCCGGGTCAGTAACTTTTTTCTTCGCTGGCGCGGTGAATGAATAATTATGTGAATAGACGCCCGTTAGTTTCTCAACGATACGATCCGAGTCATGCCGGATTTCGGTTGACTCATCAAAGTAGTCAATCAAAACATCACTTAACTCTATGTTGCGTGTTTGTAGTGCAGCAAATACCACCAAAGCCATCAAACAACAGAATAATAGCTTGTAGTTACGAATAACAAACTCAGCTACTGTCTTCATTGGCACATTAAAACCACCCATCGCAGCAGCCGGTCCCGCCGATACAGCAGAGGCTATTACCGGTAATAATGTAACACTCAGGAAAAAAGCGATGATTGCACCGAACGCGACGATAGTACCCAGTTCCCGGAACGGCGGGGAGTCACTGAAATTCAGCGCGAAAAAACCAATAGCTGTAGTGACCGACGTTAAACAGATCGGCCAGAAATTAATTCTGAGACTTTCCTGAATAGCCTCATACTTACCCATACCCTTCGCCATGAATTGCTTCATTCCCACCAGCAAATGCACTGCATCAGCTACAGCTACTGTGATGATAATAGTAGGTGCCATAATCGAGACAGAATTAATATTGAAACCCAACCAACCCGACAAACCCAACGCAGCAACAATTGCCAGCAACACCAGCACAATCGTGGTAATCACCAACATCAATGAACGCAACAACAGCCACAAACACAAAGCGATCACTAACAACATCAGTGGTAACAAGGTTTTAATGTCTTTTAAAGCGTGACTGGAAAAAGCATCATTGAGTGGAATGACACCACTAATGTGGAAATCAATATCGGGATGACTGGCGCGTAATGCTGCCAGCATGGTATTACTTGCTGCAATTACCTCCTTGGGTTCTTTGAGTGGCTCTATTAAGGGCAACTCCAAAGTGACGTTGACTGCCGCTGCACTCATATCCGCTGAGATCAATCGCCCGAGCAACTCAGGCTCATTGACTGCAACCTCTGCTATGGCGGCAAGCTCTTCGGCTGAATTACCCAACGGCTGGGAAACCAGGTCCTCGACAATCAACTCATCTTCTACGGCATAGGTGTGCTGAAAGTTAGTGAGTGAGTCAACCCGGCGTGAGTACGGGATTTGCCAGGATAGTTCTGTGAGTTGGTAAATCGCCAGCAACGTCTCTTGATTAAACACCTCACCCGATTTGGGCAAGAGCATGATTAATAAATTGTCACTCTTGGTGTAAGTTTCCTGCAACTGATTAAAAGTGTTGAGTTGCGGGTTATCCTCGCTAAAGAAAATACGATAATCACTTTCAATCGAGAGTTTGGTAACCCCCGCGCAAAGCAATGCAGTGACTAACAACGTCAGCACTACCGTGCTGGCACGATTGACCAGCATCCAGTCAATCCAGGATGTTTTCATGGCAAGCTAGGAAAAAACGGTGTGGACAAGTGGCAGACCCCTGTGAACATGGATAATTTATATCCACATAATTTTCCGGAGTATAACAAAGCCGCAGGAGTGCGCCCAAGAAAAAAGGGACAAAACGTCCCTTTTAACAATTACATAAAGGCGGAAAGGAATACCCGAATTAATTTACTTTGGGCTCAAGCTCTCCACTTTTATAACGGTCAACCATAGTCTCCAACGACATTGGCTTGATTTTATCTGCCATACCTTCACAACCAAATGAAAGGTATCTGGCTTTACAGATTTCTTTCATGGCATTACGTGCTTCACCGAGGAATTTACGCGGATCAAATGCATCCGGCACATCATGGAAGAATTTACGGATTGAACCGGTAGAGGCCATGCGCAAATCGGTATCAATATTTACTTTTCTAACGCCGTGCTTAATGCCTTCCTGTACTTCTTCCACCGGTACTCCATAGGTTTGACCCATATCACCACCGTGATCATTAATGATCTTTAACCATTCCTGTGGCACCGCAGAGGAACCATGCATAACCAGATGGGTATCAGGTATGCGGGCATGTATTTCCTTGATGCGATCAATACGCAACACATCACCGGTAGGTTTCTTGGTGAACTTATACGCACCATGCGATGTACCAATAGCGATCGCCAATGCATCCACACCGGTTTGCTTAACAAAGTCTGCTGCTTCATCAGGTTCGGTCAAGAGTAAATCCATATCCAGAACACCTTCAGCGCCATGACCATCTTCTTCACCCATCATGCCGGTTTCCAAAGAACCAAGACAACCAAGCTCGCCTTCAACCGAAACGCCACCAGCGTGGGCAATGTCTACTACCGTTTTAGTAACATCAACATTGTATTCAAAATCGGCCGGGGTTTTCATATCCGGCATGAGTGAACCATCCATCATCACCGAGGTAAAACCAGACTGGATCGAGCGCAAACAAACCGCAGGCTCGGCACCATGATCCTGATGCATAACAACTGGCAAATGAGGATACTGCTCTACCGCGGCCTGAATCAGATGACGGATAAAGGGTTCGCCAGCATAGGCTCTGGCACCCGCTGAACCTTGCATCAAGACCGGGCTATTGGTTTCATTGGCGGCGCTCATGATGGCCTGTACCTGCTCGAGGTTATTGACATTAAATGCAGGCATACCGTAGGCATGTTCGGCGGCATGATCGAGTAACTGACGCATTGAAATGAGTGGCATTCTATTCTCCTGAATGTGTCTGAATTGTTAAGTGTTCTTATTTTGCTACGTATTCTAGCGTAATTTCAGTGCCGCTGTTTGAACCAAGCCTCAATTTTTGTGAAGACCTGTTTATTCTTCGAAAGTGGGCATATGACTGACATCAACGATTTTCATGGCATTTGTTCCACCAACATCACCGACCATATCGCCTTTGGTGATAATGACGTGGTCATCCAATTTAACCACACCCTTCTGCATCAAATGTTTCACCACATAGTAGTTGGTTTTAGCGTGAGAATCGGCACGCACCGGAAAATAGCTGGGGTATACACCTCGATACAGTTTCACCTTTCGCAGTGTTTTCTCAATGCCGGATAAGGCGTAAATGGAAATACCTGAACTGATTCTCGACATCCATAAAGTCGTTGCACCTGTTTCGGTGAGCGCCGCAATAACTTCGACGTCCAGGTGATTGGCGGTATACATAGAGGCCATCGCGACTGCTTCATCAGTACGTGTAAACTTGGTGTTGATACGATGACTTTTACCATCGATAACTCGTTGTTGCTCAGCACTTTTACAAATACCCGCCATGGCATTGACCACTTTTACCGGGTACTTCCCGACCGCTGTCTCGCCAGATAACATAACCGCATCGGTGCCATCAATGACCGCATTTGCGACATCAAAGACTTCAGCACGAGTAGGTAATGGAGCATTGATCATACTCTCCATCATCTGGGTTGCGGTGATAACCGCCGTGTCTCTTTCTCTAGCTCGGTTGATAAGCATTTTTTGTGCTGCGGGCAATTCCGCATCACCGATTTCAACACCGAGATCACCACGTGCAATCATGATCGCATCAGACGCATCAATAATCTCATCGATACATTCAAGGGCTTCCGCACGCTCAATCTTGGCGATAATGCCAGCTTCACCTCCTGCTTGATGAAGCAACTCTCTGGCTAACTCTACGTCTGCAGCACTGCGTGGAAATGAAATCGCCAGATAATCAACATCCAGCTCTGCTGCAATTTTAATATCAGCTCGATCTTTCTCGGTTAAAGCCTCAGCCGACAAGCCGCCACCACGGCGATTAATACCTTTGTTATTCGAAAGGGTGCCGCCGTTATAAACACGGGTATGAATTTGCTGACCTTCTATTTTCTCTACACCCAGCACAATTCGCCCATCATCGAGTAATAGCACGTCAGCTGGCTCCAAGTCCTGAGCAAGATTTTTATAGGTAACACCGACCCGCTCTTTACAACCTTGATCAAGCGGACAATTCAAATCAAGAATAAACTTGTCGTCATTCTCAAGCTCAATACTGCCATCAATGAATTTCCCGGTGCGAATTTTAGGCCCTTGCATATCAGCCATAATGGCAACGATTTGATCAGCATCTTTGGCTGCTTTCTGAATCGTCTCGATACGCTGGCGATGATCTTCAGGCTCGCCATGTGAAAAATTCAATCGAACGACATCAACTCCAGCCTCTACCAAAGCGAGTAGAGACTCATAGGAAGTGGTTGCCGGTCCGAGCGTGGCAACTATTTTAGTACGACGCATTAGCCAGCCGCCCGTTGTTCCAACATCTCAACCACCGGTAATTTTTTACCTTCGAGAAACTCTAAAAACGAGCCACCACCGGTTGATATATAGGAAACCTGGTCAGCGATACCATACTTGTCAACAGCCGCCAGAGTATCGCCGCCACCAGCGACAGAGAATGCATCCGAGTCTGCGATTGCCATAGCAATCGCTTTGGTACCAGCACCAAACTGGTCAAATTCAAACACACCCACCGGCCCATTCCATACAACAGTGCCTGCTGATTTGATTACATCGGCTAATGCAGCGGCGGTCTCCAGGCCTATATCAAAAATCATATCGTCATCACTGACACTTTTAACCGACATAGTAGTCGCGGCAGCTGCTTCAGAAAATTCCTTGCCACAGACAACATCTGTCGGCACTGGTATGTCACCGCCATTAGCCTGCGCTGCAGAGCGTAGCTCTTTGGCAACCGACACTAAATCCTCTTCATATAAAGATTTACCAACATTATGGCCTTCTGCCGCGATAAAAGTATTGGCGATACCTCCACCAACAATTAACTTATCTACTACTTTGGACAATGACTCCAGCACAGTCAGTTTGGTGGAAACTTTTGAGCCACCCACCAACGCAACCAATGGTCGTGCCGGGTTATCCATTGCTTTTGCGAGCGCTTTTAATTCACCATCCAACAGTGGTCCGGCTGTCGCGATTGCTGCGTGCAAACCTACGCCATGGGTTGAAGCCTGGGCTCGATGCGCGGTACCAAAAGCATCCATAACATAGACATCGCATAGAGCTGCATACTGTTTGGACAAATTTTCATCATTAGCTTTTTCGCCCGGATTGAAGCGCACGTTTTCGAGTAACACCACTTCACCCGCCGCTACGTCAGGTGGGTTCTCAAGATACTCGCTGATCAAGCGAACCGGTTGACCGAGAAGCTCACTCATGTGCTCAGCTACCGGCGCGAGAGAAAACTCTGCCTCTGGCTGACCTTCTGCCGGACGCCCGAGATGTGACATCACCATCACACGCGCACCGGCATTAACTGCTTGCTGTATGGTCGGTAAAGACGCCCGGATGCGTTTATCACTAGTCACTTTGCTGTCTTTAATTGGCACATTAAGATCCTGCCTGATCAAGACGCGCTGATTAGAAATATCCAGTGATGCCATGGTTATGATAGTCATATGAAATCCATTATTTATAGGTGATGTAACTTAAACTCAACTGACAAAAAAATAGCCGCTGACCTAAGTGAGCGGCTATTTTACGCTTATCAGCGATGAAAAAAAGTGAACAGATGTTTACTTTGCTTTCATTAGTGCAACTGTTGTATCCAACATGCGATTTGAGAAACCCCACTCGTTGTCATACCAGCTACAAACCTTCACCAGATTACCACTAACGCGGGTCATGCCAGCGTCAAAAGTGGACGAAGAACTGTCATGATTAAAATCACATGAGACTAATGGTTCATCTGTATACGAAAGCACCTTGCCATCAGCGGCGCGCTTCATAATACGATTCACTTCTTCAACAGTGGTATCTCTACCTGCTTCAAACACCAGATCCACCAGTGAGACATTAATGGTCGGCACACGTACCGAGAAACCATCAAGCTTGCCATTCAGTTCTGGCAACACCAGACCAACCGCTGCTGCTGCACCGGTCTTGGTAGGAATCATAGACATGGTTGCAGAACGCGCACGACGCAAATCTTTATGGTAGACGTCAGTCAGCACCTGATCATTGGTATAGGAATGAATAGTAGTCATCAGACCTTTTTCGATACCCAGCTTATTGTGCAGAGCACTAGCCATTGGTGCTAAACAGTTAGTAGTACAGGATGCATTAGAAATAATTTTATGTGACTTCTTGAGCGTGTTGTCGTTAACACCGAAGACGATGGTGTTATCAATGTCCGGCCCACCAGGTGCCGAAATAATGACTTTCTTGGCGCCAGCTTTTAAGTGCTTGCCGGCAGTATCACGAGTACGGAAGAAACCGGTACATTCATAAACCACATCAACTTTTAGTTTGCGCCAGGGAAGCTTGGCTGGATCACGCTGGGCAAATACGGCAATGCGATTGCGGTTAACAATAATATCGCTGCCATCGACTCTGACTTTACCCGGGAACTTGCCGTGGGCCGTATCGTATTTGGTTAGATGCGCATTGGTTTCAGCGTCACCCAGATCATTGATCGCTACAATATCAATATTTCTGTTTTTAGATTCATACACGGCACGTAAGACGTTTCTACCGATACGACCATATCCATTAATCGCAACTCTGATTTTCTTCATACTATTCTCCTAAAAATAATCAATTACAGCTGGCTGGTAACTGCCTCAACCACAGCTTCAGTGGTAATACCAAAATGTTTAAATAAATCGCCAGCTGGCGCTGACTCACCAAATGTATCCAGACCGACAACACTACCGGAAAGACCCACATACTTCGACCAGTAGTCTGTGACACCGGCCTCAACTGCGACTCTTGTGAGCACATCAGCGGGTAATACAGATTGCTTATAAGCAGCATCCTGCTGATCAAATGCCGTGGTTGATGGCATCGAGACGACTCGAATGTTCTTACCGCTTGCACTTAATTGCTCAGCCGCCTCGGTAGCTAAAGACACTTCCGACCCGGTGGCGATAATAATAGCATCCGGCGTTCCTTCGCAGTCTCTTAATATGTATCCGCCGCGCTCAATATCTTTAAGCTGTTGCTTGCTACGCTCCTGATGCACCAGATTTTGTCTCGAGAAGATCAATGAAGATGGCCCGCTTTCATTCAACACCGCCATCTTCCACGCAACGGCCGACTCCACTGCATCACAGGGTCGCCAGACTGCCATATTTGGCATTAATCGCAAGGTCGCCGTTTGCTCTACCGGTTGATGGGTAGGTCCGTCTTCACCCAGACCAATCGAGTCATGGGTATACACCTGGATGCTACGAATTTTCATCAAGGCCGCCATGCGCAATGCATTTCTGGCGTACTCGGAAAACATCAAAAAGGTCGCGCCGTAAGGTATAAAACCACCATGCAATGCAATGCCATTATTGATCGCAGTCATGCCGAACTCACGCACACCGTAATAAATGTAATTCGCTTTGGCATTGGTCGGTGTCAATGGCACCGAGTCCTCTACGATGGTCATGTTCGAGCCAGCAAGGTCAGCAGAGCCGCCAATGAACGGGGTCTTGGCAAACAGACCACGCAAGGCATTTTGCGATGCAATTCTTGAAGGAATAGATTTAGCTTCAGCATCAATCGCAGCAATCATTTGATCAGCGTGTTGCTCCCAGTCAGCATCCAGATCACCGGCGAGTCGTTGCTGTAATTCTTTTGCCAACTCAGGATGTTCCTCGCCATAACTGGACATCTTGTCTGCCCAGGCTTGCTCTGCTTTGGCGCCCGCTTCTTTTGCATCCCAGCCAGCATAAATATCATCCGGTATTTCGAATGCTGCATGCGACCAGTTTAATTTTTCGCGGGTTAATTTGATTTCATCATCACCGAGTGGTGCGCCGTGACAATCTTCCTTACCTTCTTTGTTCGGCGAACCAAAGCCAATTACGGTTTTACAACATATCAATGTTGGCTTGGATGATTCCTTTCTTGCTTGATCTATGGCAGCTTTGATTGCTCCGTCATCATGACCATCCACATCGCTTACAACTTGCCAGCCATAGGACTCAAAACGCGCCGGGGTATTGTCAGTGAACCAACCCTCTACTTCGCCATCAATAGAAATATTATTGTCATCATAAAACACGATCAGCTTACCAAGACCCAGGGTGCCGGCCAGCGAACAGGCTTCGTGCGAGATACCTTCCATCAAACAACCATCACCGAGAAACACGTAGGTGTAATGATCGATGATATCGTGCCCGTCTTTATTGTAAGTAGCCGCCAATACAGTCTCGGCAATCGCCATTCCTACTGCGTTGGAGACGCCTTGTCCCAGTGGACCAGTCGTGGTTTCAATCCCTGGCGCATAACCATATTCAGGATGGCCCGGAGTTTTGGAGTGCAGCTGACGAAAATTTTTCAGCTCCTGCATGGGCAAGTCGTACCCAGTGAGATGCAATAAGGAATACGGCAACATCGAACCATGACCATTGGACATCACAAAACGGTCTCGGTTAGCCCATTGCGGATTGACTGGATTGTGTTGTAGGTAATCGTTGTAAAGGACTTCGGCGATATCCGCCATGCCCATTGGGGCTCCCGGGTGCCCGGATTTTGCTTGTTGAACGGCGTCCATCGATAGGGCGCGAATGGCGTTTGCTAGTTCTCTGCGCGCTGGCATAGTGCTTGACTCCAAGGTCCTGAGTGATCGTATTGTTATTGTATTGTGAGACTTGCGATAGCCAACCTCGCCAACGCGGCGTTATTTTCGCGCATTACTTTGATGCCAGCAAGAAATAAATGAAATTGAGAGCTGCTTGTTGTATTTAAATAGCCTAATTAGGGTAATATTCCACACCGAAACTTAAGATCACTTTATTTCAGGAATAAACACGTATGAGTAGCAGCCTTTTTACGTCAGAATCAGTCTCTGGTGGCCACCCGGATAAAATTGCCGACCAAATCTCGGATGCAGTGCTCGATGCCATACTTGAGCAAGATCCAAATGCCAGAGTTGCCTGTGAAACCCTGATCAAAACCGGCGTTGTTATGATCGCCGGCGAAGTGACCACCTCTGCATGGGTTGATCTGGAAGAAAAAGTACGAGATACGATTAAAGCGATAGGTTACAACAGTTCGGATGTCGGCTTTGATGGCGAAACCTGCGCGGTACTCAATGCCATCGGCAAGCAAAGCACGGACATAGCAATGGGCGTAGATCGTCAAAAAGAAGAAGATCAAGGCGCTGGAGATCAAGGCTTGATGTTTGGCTATGCCAGTAATGAAACTGATGTACTGATGCCAGCCCCCATTACCTACTCTCATCGTCTGGTAAAAAGACAGGCTGATTGTATGCACAACAATACTCTTTCCTGGTTACGACCAGATGCGAAAAGTCAGGTCACGTTCCGCTATGAAGACGCTAAACCGGCCGGCATTGATGCCGTTGTGCTTTCTACTCAACATGACCCGGACGTAAGTCAGGCGGATTTACGCGAAGGCGTTATGGAACACATCATAAAACCGATACTACCTGAGCAATGGCTGGACAAGAATACCGCGATACATATAAACCCTACTGGTCAATTTATCATTGGTGGGCCAGTGGGTGACTGTGGACTGACTGGCCGAAAAATTATTGTTGATACTTATGGTGGTATGGCGCGCCATGGTGGTGGTGCATTCTCCGGTAAAGATCCTTCTAAAGTAGATCGCTCGGCCGCTTATGCCTGCCGATATGTTGCCAAGAATCTGGTTGCTGCCGGACTGGCTGAGCGTTGCGAAATTCAGGTTTCGTATGCTATTGGTGTTGCAGAACCCACATCGATTTCAGTCGAAACTTTCGGCACTGGTAAAATAGACGATGAAAAAATTGTTGCTCTGGTGCGTGAGCACTTTGATTTACGCCCGTATGGCTTGGTGAAGATGCTGGACTTGATTCGCCCGATTTATCAACAAACGGCAGCTTATGGTCACTTTGGCCGCGATGATATAGACCTGCCATGGGAAAAAGTTGACCGGGTTAACATCTTAAAGGACGCTGCAGGGCTTTAATTTATCTTGTAGTTTGCTAAAATAATCAGCAGATTGTTAAGGAGCACTGCATCGGGTTCCCGTCAGGCTTAACGATCTTCTTCATTTACAACGGTGCTCGCTCATGGAGAAATACTATGAACGCAGTGCTTAACCCTGCCGATGACTTTATTGTTGCGGACCTCTCGCTTGCCGATTGGGGCCGTAAAGAACTATCTATTGCCGAAACCGAAATGCCGGGCCTGATGGCCTTGCGCGAAAAGTTTGGCAAAAGCAAACCACTCAAGGGTGCCAAAATTGCCGGCTCCTTGCACATGACCATTCAGACTGGCGTGTTGATTGAAACACTCACCGCTTTGGGTGCAGAAGTCCGCTGGGCATCGTGCAACATTTTCTCAACCCAGGACCATGCCGCAGCTGCCATTGCAGCAACTGGTGTGCCTGTATTCGCCACCAAAGGTGAAACTCTGGAAGAGTACTGGCAGTACACCCATAAAATCATGGAATGGTCAGACGGCAGTTCTCCCAACATGATTCTGGATGATGGTGGTGATGCCACCATGCTTCTCATTCTTGGCAGTAAGGCTGAGCAAGACATCAGTGTGCTCGATAAACCAGGTAGTGAAGAGGAAATTGCATTATTTGCTTCGATTAAAGCGCACTTAGCCAAGCAATCAGATTATTACTCTACCAAGCTGGAAAAAATCAAAGGTGTTACCGAAGAAACCACCACCGGTGTGCATCGTCTTTATCAAATGATGGAGCGGGGCGAACTGCCCTTCCCGGCAATCAACGTCAACGACTCAGTCACCAAATCAAAATTTGATAATTTGTATGGCTGTCGTGAATCCCTAGTTGATGGCATCAAACGAGCCACCGATGTCATGATCGCCGGAAAAATTGCGGTGGTCCTTGGTTATGGTGATGTCGGTAAAGGCAGCGCCCAATCACTTAAAGGACTTGGTGCCACCATCTGGATTACCGAGATTGATCCGATTTGTGCGCTACAAGCGGCAATGGAAGGCTTCAGAGTAGTCACCATGGACGAAGCCTGTTCACAGGGTGATATTTTCGTCACGGCTACCGGCAACTTCAGCGTTATTAATCATGATCATTTATTGAAGATGAAAGATCAGGCGATTGTTTGCAACATCGGTCACTTTGATAATGAAATTGATTGTGCCAGCCTGGAGCAATACGAGTGGGAAAATATCAAACCACAGGTTGATCACATTATTATGCCTAGCGGTAATCGCATTATTTTGCTGGCACAAGGTCGGCTGGTTAATCTGGGTTGTGCTACCGGGCACCCAAGCTTCGTTATGTCGGCATCCTTCACCAACCAGACGCTGGCTCAAATCGAGATCTGGAATGATAACGACGGCAAGTACAAAAACGAAGTCTACGTCTTACCCAAGCATCTGGATGAAGAGGTAGCACGATTACACCTTGATAAAATAGGTGCCAACCTGACGGTCATGACCGATGAGCAAGCCAGCTACATCGACATACCAAAAGACGGCCCTTACAAACCAGAACACTATCGTTACTAGGGATTCTTGTGGCAGGAAATAAAAACCTCAGCTTCGAGTTTTTCCCTCCTCGTAATGATGAAGCACTCGACGAGTTGGCCAAGACTGCAAAGGATCTTGGTCAACTCAACCCCGAGTTCTTTTCGGTTACTTTTGGTGCCGGTGGATCTTCACAAAACAAAACGCTGGAAACGGTGTTAAAGACCAGATCAGCGACGAATTTAAACGTCGCTCCACATCTTACCTGTGTAGGATCCAACAAAGAAAATATCAAAGCTCTGCTGGATGAATACCAAAGCCATGGCATTGATCACCTGGTGTGTTTACGCGGTGATATACCGTCCGGGCTAATGCATCCTGGCGAGTTCATGCACGCCTCTGATCTGGTGAGTTTTATTCGTGAACACAGTGGTGAGCATTTCACCATTGACGTGGCGAGTTACCCTGAGCCACACCCGGAATCTTCCAGCCCGGATGAGGATATCAAGCACTTCATTAACAAAGCCAAAGCCGGTGCCAACAGCTCAATTACTCAATACTTTTATAATGTTGATGCTTATCTGTATTTTGTTGACAAGGTCAGAGCAGAGGGGCTGGATATTCCGATCGTGCCTGGCATCATGCCGATCACCAACTACAAAGGCTTGCTTCGTTTTTCTAACGCATGCGGTGCTGAAATCCCGCGCTGGATTCAACTCCGCCTGGAAGCCTATCAAGACGATAAAGATTCATTGATAGCATTTGGTGAAGATGTGGTGACCAATCTGTGCCAACAACTGATTGACAACGATGTTCCCGGGCTGCATTTCTACAGTATGAATAAATCAGCTCCTACTCTGAATATCTGCAGCAATCTTGATCTAGCGTAAAACCCAATGCGCAGTCAACGCAACATACGCGCCTATCTGCCCATCTCTTTTGAAAATGGTGCAACGATTGAGCTGGACAAACGCAACATTCATCATTTCCATACCGTACTTCGACTCAGACATAACGATCAGGTCACACTCTTTAATGGCGAAGAACAGCTTGAAGCCAAAGCAAGCATCACCTCATTGAATAAAAAAAGCGGCTCGCTACTCATTGAAGACATAATGCCTGCCAAGACGGAAAGCTCGTTAAATACCTGCTTATGGCAAGCCGTGAGTCGCTCGGATCGTATGGATTTTGCGATTCAAAAGTCTGTTGAACTTGGCGTTACCAGCATACAACCGGTTACCACAGAGCGCTCACCGTTACGTCTGAAAGATAAAAAATTGGAAAAAAAGATGCAACACTGGCACGGAATTATTATCAGTGCCTGTGAACAATCCGGTCGAACCGCATTACCATCGCTACACGCGCCAGTACTAATTGACGAACTTTTGAGCAAACGCGATTCGACAAACGCAGGAATACTACTGGACCCAGAAGCACACCGTAGTCTGCGAGAAATTGACTCGATTAATCATCCTGTAGATATTTTAATTGGTCCAGAGGGTGGACTTACAAACAATGAAATTGACACTGCAAAAAAGGCAGGATTTACTGACTATCAGCTTGGCCCGAGAATCTTGCGCACCGAGACTGCCGCCATTAGCGTATTAAGCTACTTACAAAATATCTTTGGAGATGCGGCTTAACGAACTTAGTGGTGATGGCCACCAGGACCATGTACGTGCTTGTGTTGCAACTCTTCTTCCGAGGCATCTCTGACCTCAAGTACTTCAACATCAAACACCAACGTTTTTCCTGCCATTGGATGGTTACCGTCGATGGTAACTTCATCATCATCTGCGCTGACCACAGTTACAACCTGCACACCCTGACTGGTTTGTGCCTGAAACTGAATGCCCGGCGCGACATCCATGCCCTCAAATAAACTGCGATCAACAACCTGCACCATATCGGCACTATGCTCGCCGTAAGCTTCCGCCGGCTCAACCGTAACCTCGAGCTTGTCCCCAACAGCTTTACCTGCCAGCTCTTTTTCCAGACCCACGATGATATTGCCATGCCCATGCAAATAGGCGAGAGGATCGGCATCAACTGAAGATTCCAGTACCGCACCCTCGGTATCCTTCAAGGTGTAGTTGAGTAGTACTGCTTTATCGTTAGCAATTTGCATAGTGAATCCCATTTATTTGAGTCAAGTGTACAGCAGAGCATCATTATTTCAATTAAACTGAAACATGAGTTTAAGGTTTGTTAAAATGGATCTGTTAACGATCCAGTAATCATTCGACGTTATTCCTTACTAGAGACGAGAGTTCACAATGTTCAAAGCAAGCAAACACCCTTTCCTGGTTCCTAATGATGGTAGTTTTAACCTATCCGACAGCCCCACCAACATTGGTGAAGAACGTGACAAGAAAAACCTCAAATCCGAACTCAAAAAGACAGTTGCCGACATTGCTGATCTACAAGAAGTGTTATATGCCGATGACCGTTATTCCTTACTACTGATTTTTCAGGCCATGGACGCAGCCGGAAAGGACAGCACCATTCGTAGTGTGTTGTCCGGCGTGAATCCTGCTGGCTGTCAGGTCTATAGTTTCAAGCAACCCAGTAGTGAAGAACTCGATCACGACTTCCTCTGGCGCACCGCACAATCGCTACCCGAACGCGGACGCATTGGTGTTTTTAATCGCAGTTACTATGAAGAAGTATTGGTAATTCGCGTGCATCCGGAATATCTGTCTGGGCAAAAACTACCGTGGCAACCCGATCTGAAAACTCTCTGGAAACAACGCTACGAGTCCATCGCCGATCACGAAAAACATTTGGCACGCAACGGCACAGTCATTTTGAAGTTCTGGTTAAACGTCTCACAGGAAGAACAACACAATCGCTTTCGCAGCCGACTTGAAGTCCCGAAAAAGAACTGGAAATTTTCGGATAGCGATTTATCCGAGAGCAAACTCTGGGATCAGTATATGAATGCTTATGAGGAAATGCTTAACTCCACCGCAAAAGAATGGGCACCGTGGTATGCGATACCAGCCGATGACAAACCTGCTATGCGACTAATGGTGGCTGAGATTATTCGCGATACTTTGGCGACACTTGATCTAAACTACCCACAGGCTAAGATTGACATAGAAAAAGCACTCAAAGATATAGGAAAATCCTAACAAACAATTGATTCAACTTTTTATTCAGGCCAGTTATCAATCCATGAATTTCCAGTTGCGACAAGACTATGCTGTTTTTTACCATTGGCAAAAATTCTGAAACGCTTATACTCATCTTCAGCCTGAGTATTAATAGCAGTCGCAACTAAAAGAAACCCTCCATTAGCTGCGTTCTCGTTCATCCATACCCTGTAGTTATCGTTATCAACTTTAGCGGTTTGTGCAGCACTACCATATTGAGGCAAACCCAAATCAGCAACCAGTTTGGTATAGGTGCGATTTTCAGAAAAATACTGCTCTTGTAAAGACGCGATATGCGTCAATGCAGTGAATGCTTCCACGCGCTTGGCTTTTCTCACGTGTCCACGATAGCTGGGAACTGCGATTGCCAAGATTATTCCTAAAATCACAATCGTGACCATTAACTCGATCAAGGTGAAACCAGACTGCTTATTTGTTCTACTTTTTTCCATTATCATTCTTCCGTCGGGTCAGCCGTTTCATCTTCAACAAGATTTACACAAGTCGCTTCGTAATCAGCATGATCAGTGTCGAAGCGGCAATCCAGACCAGGCATTTTCGCTGTCTCTTTCCAATACACCTTATATGGCTCATCACAAATCTCCATTATGGTATTTTCACCAACACCTATTTCTACACACACCTCTTCATCATCAGACGACTCAGGCTCAGGCTCTTCACAGCTGGCATCAGCCGGATCACATGTTGGCACAGCATCACTCATCGCATAATCACTGGTATTCACACGAATATCTGTATCGATTGCTGTGGTAGTTGGAATATCAACAGAACGTACCGGGTCACCACCACCAGGTATTGGGTCTCCATTTTCATCAGTCTCTTCCAAATCACCTGAAGCAGTAGCATCAGTCAACTTCACCGAGTACAGCTTGTTGGTTGTAGGTGACACACCACAAGCACTAGTCTTAACAGCAGGTGTAAAAGTAGTAAAAAACACTCTGTTGAGGAAGATAGTAGGCGAACCCAGAGACTTTTCTCCTACCCATGCTGGTGAAGATGACTCATGCAAATCGATTCTCCAGCCTTTTCCAGTCAGCTTATCGAGATTTTCTCCACTGGCTGTTGAGGTAACAACATCAGCTGTTGCATCATACAAAGAGGCTTCTGTAATTGTTGCGGCAGCAGTGCCCACAGAGTCATAAATCATGTACAAACGATCTTGCACACTCGGTGTTTCAACTTCGACAGCAGGCACTTCGCTCTCATCTATTTTAGTTTGACCATCCAATGGATGGGCTCTAAACCCTGAGGCCGTAGCTATCGCCAGTTTTTCATTATTTACAAAAGCTACCGCAGGTGGGTAAAAGAAACGACGGTTACTTTCTAATGTTCGCTCACCTAGTGAAGCGTCTTTAGTCGCGTCACCAACACCTAAATTCGCTAACATCGAAACATTAAGAGAGCCTGTAGTATCCAGGTTATTATCGCTGTGGGATGACCCTGTATTTATATCAACACGCCATAATTGAGCACCCATGTCCCCAAAATATAAACGATCAGCAAATCCATCACCAGCAACACTGATAGCCCTGATTTCGCTCGGAATTGCATACTTGAGACCTGGCTCCAACATTTTTGTGGTGTCAACATCGCCTGAAGTTACCATTGGAACAATCGATTTAATTCTCTCGCCGGTAAGAAGATCGACAAAATATACGCCGAGGCCAGTACTGTAATCACCAATCTCGGCCCGGGTCTGATCCGGCTTATCTTCCAGCTTATTGTATCCACCACCAAAGACGCCGACGGCACGAGTTGTATCAGTTGCACCTTCTTTGACTCGAATCAGAGATAGTGGTGACCAACTTTCACCCAATAATTCAAAACCGGGGTCACCCGATTCTATACGCCACTTTAAGGTTATAAATCCAGGATTTGTTACATCTAAACAATAATACGCCATGCCGCCACGACGCATACCGAAATACAAATATACAAAATCGCCATCAGCGGTTTCGATATTACCATCTCCATCTACATCATTACGCCAAATTTTGAACTCTCCATCGATTCCATAAATGTGATCACCGGCACCAGAAGTCTGGTACTGCTCCTTGATATTTGGAAGCAAGGAATGCGGCATCCAAGCAGTCAACTCTTCACCCTTTTGACTGTGACTTGAAGGCACAGTAAACGTGTGTAGCAAACCGCGATTACTCACAGCAAAGAGATATTCAGCATCTCCATAGTCAACCACAGCTGGCTTGGCATGCAAACTATCAGCAAGCCCCTGCACCCTGAACCAGTCAATTAATTTGTTGCGGGTCTCATAATCACATAGATCACTGAGTCCAAAATTCTCAGGATCCAACCATGGTTCTGAATCCGGACTGGCACAACTCGCTGCCGTGGACTGCAATTCTACTGATTTAGCTCCAGTAGTTGGCCACTCCGCCTTTTCAAGGTAAATTTTCCGATTACTGGTGTTTTCTATCCAGGCATTAACTCCACCATCAGCCACACTAGAGGCATCACCCGAAGAACCAAAGCTACTGGTACCTGTACCGAGGACATAGTTTGCGCTTCCCGGTAAATTAGGATCTTCCTGTAAAAAGAAACCTTTAATATTACCATTCCAGATTCTGGCACCAGCCTCTGATTTGAACATGGGTACAAATACCCGATTCTTGGTTTGCAAGGTATTCTTGTCTAGCGAGAGCGAAATTGCCGGACGGTCTGGTGTTTCTTTACCAACGGCATCAATGATTTTTTCGATTGCCGTGGTTAAGGATTCAGCATTATCTGCCTCAATCGCTTTAGGTTCTGTAGGCGAGCCATCTGCACCCGGAATAAACCCCCCACCAGCTACTGCCAACGAATCCAGAAATGACTTCTCAGCACTGGCACCACTCAAGGCAAAACCAATTGTGTAGGTTTTAATATTTCCATATTGACCAGAAAGTGGGTCTCCAGACGCATTTAAATCAAGAGCATCACCAGTGCGTAGGTCGTGCGTATACATATAATTGATTAAATCTGTACCACAGGCACCCGATTTTCTAATTTGGCACTCTATGCTTTCTGTTTTTGTTAGTAGATCAGGGTTTCCGGAGCACTTCTCATCAGTTACTGTTAAGTAAGTGAGAGGATCACAGGCTGCTACGGCCTGAGGATCATAAACGCCATCAGCATCATCCCAGAATATTTTTCGTATTAATCCGCCAGTCTCATACTTGCTCACTCTAGGGTCAGTCACATCCGTGGGGCTGACATAACTGAATGACGGGGTGTCATCAACATCGCTGCCTGTAGCGCCATTATCGACAATGTTGGCTGTTGGATGACCATCAGAAATTGTGATAATTACATTTGGTGAACACTCATCAATCGGCGATTCATAAGTAGCAACTGATTCAAATCTGAAGTCACAATCGGCACTAAACTTATCAGGGTCCGGTGGTACCCAGGTACCATTACACGGTGCAGTACTACACACCACCGCACTATTACAACTCGGCGCCTCAAATACGCAATTATCTTCTGCCGGGGTCTCACCGTCGAGACAAATTCGAGGTGACGAGGCTCCTGAACAATATCCGCTTCCTGTGTCAAACTCGCATTGTGCAATGTCGGTTGGTGCAGGCGAACCGGTGTTCAAACTAGGCAAATAAATATTACCCGTCTTTCTCCATAAAGACGTTTTATGTTGAGCCAATGTAAGTTCCGCAAATGGGAGATCAACAAGATTGCAATTGTTAAATGAATTTTTGCTCAGATAAGCTGCATCTTGTTCTGGTATAGGATCCCATGTGTTGTATTCAGGACCTGCGGTATCAAAGTCACAGGAATAATCATAAATATCATCGCCTACATGTTGTGAGTCATCCCAGGCAGTCACCGGAATATAATTACGTATCTTGCCAGAGACCTTGTTATAAGATGAGG
>CALISW010000207.1 GCA_938041655.1 uncultured Thiotrichales bacterium
CGGCAAATATTCACCAAACGGCACCAGATGCCGTTTACGATATATCTCTGGCTCTTGACCAAACTTTACCACCGAGTTCCAGGCAACCTCACCATCGGTGGTTAACATGCCACTTAAGATATTTGTGTCGTGTGCTTCAGCTTCAACCATAAGAGGCTTGAGAATAGTCGCTTCAAATTGTCGGTAGTAACCCGGCAATGCGACCTCAGGCCAAATGACAATATCTGAAGTCCAGTTGGCTCTGGTCTGCTCCACATAGCGATCGATAGTCGGCCCCAACCAGTCGGCTTCCCATTTGTTTTCCTGAGCGATATTGCCTTGTATTAACGTGATTTTTCTGGGGTCGCCATCAACCTTAGTTACATCGATCAATCCCAGCACTAAAGACAACGCAAAAATCAGTACCAAACCAATCACAGATTCCTTCACAGCATCGCGACCGACCAGAACGAGATAGGTTAAAGATGCCGCACACAAGGCGACAATCCAACTGACGCCGAGCACCCCGAGAAAAGGCGCTATGGCCGCTAACGGGCTCGATATTTGACCATAGCCAAGCTGCAACCAGGGAAAGCCCGTCAGAATCCAGCCACGTAACCATTCAGCGAGCACCCAGAGCGCGGGTAATACGACGAACAAATACCGTCTTTGATTATCACTACGCCAAAACTTGCTAAAGAAGCCTACCGCGGCGGGGAAAAGACTCAACACCAATACGAACAATACCGTTAAAAATACAGCAAATACCATAGGGGCCTGACCAAACTCATAAATGCTGTTAAATACCCAACTGACCCCTGCCCCGAATAACCCCAAGCCAAAACAAAAACCATGCATAGCTGCAGCTTTGCGCTCGCTGCTCATAAACAGAAAGAACAATGAGGCAAGTGCAGGTATGGCAAGAGGCCATATTCCGAAGGGAGCAAAGGACAAAACTGTTATCGCACCTGCAAGCAAGGCGAGTAAATTACTCTGCCAGAAGGAAAGTGTTTTTTTCATACAACCATCGCTGAGGTATCAGCGACACATGCTACTGTGTCTGGGTTGACAATTCTAGCAGGCGAATTTTTCTACTGTCGGCGTTGACAATTTTGAAATGATAATTTTCCACGTCAATACTTTCATCGCGCTTGGGCAATCGTCCAAAATAACTGGTAATAAGCCCACCCATCGTATCGAATTCACTTTCTGGCAAATCAGACTGGAAAAATTGATTGAAATCTTCAATCGGTGTTAATGCCTTAATCGTGTAGCGACCACCACCACGCGCCAAAATACCCTGACTATTGTCTTCGGTATCATGCTCGTCATCGATCTCACCTACGATTTGCTCCAATACATCTTCAATGGTAACCAGACCAGCGATAGACGCATATTCATCGATAACAATTGCCATATGATTTCTACTGGAACGAAACTCTTTGAGCAAGACATCCAGTCGCTTGCTTTCAGGTATGAAAATCACCGGACGCATAATATCCGTTAATTCAAACTCTCTGGAATCGCCAATATTCAGATAGGGTAACAAATCCTTGGCGAGTAGAATGCCTACGATGTTTTCGTGCTCTTCATCAATAACGGGAAAGCGGGAGTGACCCGATGTCACTACTGCATTGTGTATATCTTCGAGGCTTCCATCTTCATCAACCACTACCATTTGACCGCGTGGAATCATAATGTCTTCCACTTGCATTTCAGATACCTGAAATACTCCCTCAATCATATTCATGGTTTTATGATCGATGATATTTTTCTTGCTAGCTTTTTGGATCTTCTGAATTAATTCTTTACGCGTGTTAACCCGGCCTCTGTAATCGTCATAAAAGCGGGTAAACCAGTTCATTGGGGACAAACTGGGAGGGTGGTCATCTTTCATTAGAAGCCTCTGTAATTGGATAACACGAGCATAAATCCTGTATTGGATTTGCGCAAGATACGGATGAAAAAGATTGAGACCAGAGTCAATGTTTTAAGCGTCACAGTGATATATCAAGTATTTAGTAAGGGTTTTCAATCTCAAGATTGCAGAGCAATTCAACTTCCTTCGCTTCCATCACTGCTGCTTGATCCTGCTTTTCATGATCATAACCAAGCAAATGCAGTACACCGTGTATCAGCAAATGTGCAAAATGATCTTTAAAAGACTTACCGTTCGCTTCAGTCTCATCTATTAACACAGACAAAGCTATGACCAGATCACCCAGATGTTGGGATTGATCATGCTCGGTCATTGCTTCATAGGGAAATGAGAGAATATTAGTCGGCTTGTCTTGGGCACGATAGGTATTATTAAGCTGCTGACTCTCAACATTTTCAACAATGCGAATCACGATACTGCGCTCAGCAAGCTCTGGAAAACTTTGTGAAAGCCATTGCTGCATCTGAACTTCCGAGACTGACAAAGGTTGAGGATGCAGATGCTGTAGTTCGATTTCTATTTACTTTCCGCCCGGCCATAGGCCTTTACAATTTTTTTGACCAACGGATGACGGACCACATCTTCCGCATCAAACTGAGTAAATGCAACGCCTTTTACGTTACCTAAAATATCAGCGGCGTGATTCAAACCGGAATGTGCATCAGAGGGTAAATCTGTCTGGGTAACATCACCATTAACTATCGCGGTTGAACCAAAACCAATTCTGGTCAGGAACATTTTCATTTGCTCTCTGGAGGTATTCTGCGCTTCATCAAGAATGATAAAAGATTCGTTCAAGGTGCGACCTCGCATATAAGCCAACGGCGCAACTTCAATGACATTCCTCTCCATTAACTTATGTACCCGATCAAAGCCCAGCATTTCGTATAAGGCATCCATCATCGGTCGCAAATAGGGGTCAATTTTCTGCGCCAGGTCTCCCGGCAAAAAACCCAATCGTTCTCCAGCTTCCACTGCAGGGCGAACCAGCACCAACCTCCTGACACCTTCTTGCTCCAGCGCCGCCACC
Source organism: uncultured Thiotrichales bacterium (assembly GCA_938041655.1). Taxonomy (GTDB): domain Bacteria; phylum Pseudomonadota; class Gammaproteobacteria; order CAZUMV01; family CAZUMV01; genus CALIRD01. The sequence goes on from CALISW010000207.1 coordinate 2,949, forward strand.
GCACTGGCTACAGCAAGATAGGTCTTACCTGTACCTGCAGGGCCGATGCCAAAAACCAGATCATACTTTTTGATTTGCTCCAGATATTGAACCTGATTGTCTGATCTGGCTCGTATGATGCCGCGACGGGTTTGTACTTCTGCTTCTTTACCAGCGGCTTTTTTTCCACCCAACAACGAGACCACCTGAGGTGATTGCAAATGCAAATGTAGCTTGGAAGGAGACAAGGTTTCTTCAGCGGTGAGCTCATATAAATCCGAGATAACTTGTCTGGCAGCTCCAGCTGCTTGATCGCTACCAACTACATTAAACAAGGCTCCGCGGTTTTTTATTTCCACCCCGAGATTCTTCTCAATCTGACGCAAGTGTTCATCAAACTGACCACACAAGTTAGCCAGGCGTTGATTGTCTTGTGGTTCGAGCGTGATTGAAACGGTAGGTGTTGAAGTACTCAAGCGATATTACTTACTGTTTGTGGTTGATCCATCTGCAACTCACCGCGCAAAGAGTTCCGCATAACTCTGGTGATCAGTACCGGGACGAATTGGCCGATTAATTTTTGATCCCCTGCAAAATTAACAACCCTGTTGTTTTCAGTTCTGCCAGAAATCATAGCCTCGTCTTTTTTAGAAACCCCTGAAACCAGAATGGATTGCACTGTACCCACCATATTCTGACTCACCTCAGTCGCGAATTCATGAATAGCTTTTTGTAAAATAGACAACCGCTCTTTTTTAACTTCAGCCGGTACATCATCAGGATAAGAAGCGGCAGGTGTACCGGGGCGCGCACTGTAAATAAAACTAAACGAATGATCAAAACGCAGCTCTTTGATTAAGGCCATAGTTTGTTTAAAGTCCTCATCTGTCTCCCCCGGAAAACCAATAATAAAATCAGATGACAAATCGATATTAGGACGCACCTCTCTCAAACGGCGGATTTTCGATTTATATTCCAGCGCGGTATGACCGCGTTTCATCAAAGTCAGAATTCGGTCCGAACCACTTTGAACCGGTAAATGGAGGTGACTGACTAATTCCGGCACTTCAGCAAAGGCTTGAATCAAGCTGTCTGAAAACTCAACTGGATGTGAAGTAGTAAAACGTATCCTGTCAATACCATCAATCGCAGCTGCGTAATGAATTAACAAAGCCAGATCAGCAATCTCACCATCGTGCATAGGACCACGATAAGCATTAACATTCTGTCCCAGAAAATTGATCTCACGCACGCCCTGCCCGGCTAAAGCCGACACCTCAGCCAGAACATCATCAAAGGGACGGCTAATCTCTTCTCCACGCGTGTAAGGTACTACACAAAAAGTACAATACTTACTACACCCTTCCATCACCGAGACATAGGCCGACGGGCCGTCTGCTTTAGGCTCGGGTAAGCGATCAAATTTTTCAATCTCGGGGAAACTGATATCAACGACTGGAATTTTATTCAGCTTAATATTGCCAATCATTTCAGGCAGACGATGAAGCGTTTGTGGGCCAAACACCATATCAACATACGGTGCTCGCTGTCGTAGTGCATCACCTTCTTGACTCGCGACACAACCACCAACACCGATCATTACAGACGGGTTTTTTTCCTTGAATTTGCGCCAGCGGCCGAGCTGTGAAAAAACCTTTTCCTGGGCCTTCTCACGAATCGAACAGGTGTTCATTAACAACAGATCTGCCTCTTCCGGCTTGGTTGTTGGTTGCATTTTCAGGGTGTTTTCGAGTACATCCAGCATTTTTTCAGAATCATATTCATTCATCTGACAGCCGTGCGTCTCTATATATACTTTCTTGCTCATGCCGCTATTTTCGCATACTCATGGTATCAGTGAACAGCATCATTACTGCTTAAAGTGGCTAACTTCCCAATTCCAGGCATGCTGGACGATAGATTCAAGATCGGCATATATCGGCTTCCAGCCCAACTCAGCTCTGGCGGCAGTAGAATCAGCTACCAGTGAGGCTGGATCACCCGCGCGCCGTTCTTCCGGCTCTACCTTAAACTCCCTGCCGGTGACCTGTTTGACCATAGCGACCACCTCGTTAATTGAATAACCATTCCCATTACCGAGATTGAACGCCATGCTATCTGCGCCATTCAATAACTGCTCTAACGCAAGATAATGCGCCTGACACAAATCAACGATATGAATGTAATCACGTATACAAGTGCCATCGGCCGTGTTGTAGTCTGTACCAAATACTTTAATAGAGTCACGTCGGCCGGAAGCCGCTTGTAATATCAGAGGAATCAAATGTGTTTCTGGTTGATGACGCTCACCCAGATCACCTTCCGGATCAGCTCCAGCTGCATTAAAGTATCGAAGACACACCGACTTGAAATCATAAGCGTGATCAAAGTCACTCAAGATACGCTCTATCATGAGTTTACTCATGCCGTAAGGGTTGATGGGCTGCTTGGGATGCTGCTCATCGATTGGCACATATTCCGGCTCACCAAATATCGCCGCGGTAGATGAGAAGATGAACTTGAGCACGTCGTGCTTAACCATAGCATTCAATAAATTCAGTGTATTACTGACATTATTTTCATAATACTTGGCCGGATCTTGTATCGATTCTCCAACCTGAATATGCGACGCAAAATGCATCACGGCATCTATATGATTTTCGGCAAAAACTTGCTCAACAGCCTGTGGGTCATTCAAATCACCCGCAATAAAACGACCATCAATAACTGCATCTCTAAAACCAGCTACCAGGTTATCAAAGGTAATCACATCATGCCCTTGTGCGCACAACATTTTTACCATATGAGAACCGATATAACCGGCACCACCAACAACCAGTATTTGCATCAGAACCAGACCCCTAAACTAATGTATCGAACCGCTAATATTATTTTTCTTGCCGGCTTGAATAATTTCATTCCACACTAAATCTTCTATTTCACCACTCGGTGCATAGCCATGACTATAATCCAGAATCAACTGTTTGACCTTGACCAGATCAAATGATTCCATAGCCTCAAGAATCTCGCTGAGGTTTTTTTCCAGCACCGGCCAACCAACCATTTCTTCCTGGGCACACATCACCTTTGGATGAGCTGTGCCAATAGGGTTATCATTGATTAATAATTCTTCGTAGAGCTTTTCTCCAGCCCGCAAACCTGTAAATTCAATTCGAATATCACCATCCGGATTTTCCTTCGTCTTTTCGCGCAAGCCATTGATTCTGATCATTTGCCTTGCCAGATCAACTATCCTGACGGACTCGCCCATATCGAGCAAAAAGACATCACCACCTTTAGCCATGGCACCCGCCTGAATAACCAGCGCAACTGCCTCGGGTATGGTCATGAAAAACCGGGTCACCTCTGGGTGCGTAACGGTTATCGGCCCACCATTACGGATTTGCTCGTTAAATTTGGGAACCACAGAACCAGATGAACCAAGCACATTACCAAAGCGAACCATACTAAAAGTAGTTTTATCAGTTAAGTCGTTGTACGCCTGTAACACCATTTCGGCAAGACGCTTACTGGCACCCATAACGTTGGTAGGACGTACCGCTTTATCTGTTGAAACAAGAATCAGATTTGAGACTTCATACTTTCGGCAAACCTCAGCTGTATACAAAGTGCCAAAAGTATTGTTCCACAAGCCTTCTACAGGATTATACTCAACGATCGGCACATGCTTATAAGCCGCAGCATGATAGACCGTATCTATTGTAAAGGCGGAAAAAATCTCATCGAGACGGCGCTTATTGGTAACTGAGCCAAGCAAAGGAAGAATCGCAGTGCTAATACCTGAGTCTGAGGCGAGCTGTCTCAGCTCGGCATCAATATTGTAGAGGGAAAATTCGGAGCGTTCGAAACAGATTAAAGTAGTTGGCTTTAATGCCAACACTTGTCGACACAATTCCGAGCCAATACTACCGCCTGCACCGGTCACTACGACGACTTTATCCGTAATACACTTACTCAGTAAATGCTGATCTGGCGGGATTGATACTCGTCCAAGTAAGTCGCTTAACTTTACTTCTTCAATCTGATCCAGAGAGGCTTTGCCGGTTGCAATATCACTGATGTTAGGCACGGTACGAATACCGCAATTAAACTTTTGCACGCTATTAAATACTTTTTGCATACCCGCATGCGAGATCGTCGGCATCGCCAAAAAGATTTCTGTCACGCCCAAAGCCTGCATATTTTTT
>CALISW010000208.1 GCA_938041655.1 uncultured Thiotrichales bacterium
TTCTTTTGCGGTTGCCTGAGCATCTTCTTTAAGTCCTGCATAGAGAACTTCAGGTCGGTCACCACTCAAAAAAGCCACATCCATACCGGCCGTACTTAGCTCAGGTACAACTTTGCGCAACTCTTGTAGATGGACATTACAAAATGGACACCAACCACCACGAAAAGTAACAAACATCTGTGGTTTATTTCTTTTCCCAGCCGGAAATGACTGCAACGTACCATCAACATTCATTACGTTAAAACCAGGGACTGCTGCACCTACTGTTAATGGCTGAGTTTCCTCGGCTGTAGGGTAAATCATTAATTCCGATGGTTGCTCTGTAACTGTTGAGTTAGCACAACCTGCTAGTAACAGGGTCATCAATACCGAACCAATATACTTATACATTCTATTCTCCCGAGATTTTTTTTGTAATATTCGAATCTTATACGCACAAACCGCAAATCCGGACTCAATAAACGGTGATCATTATGCAAACTAATCAAGCAAGTTATTCTTCAACTGCGACAGCATCACATCCGTTACACCCAATTTTTGTCTGGCGTAGTTCTCAACATCGCCATACTGGTCGTCTATATGTGACCAGCAATAATTAAGGTACTTTTCATCCGCGTCAAATAACGGTTTTAATTTTTCATAGGGAACTTGATCAGCAATATTAATCAATTCTTTATATTGATGATCCAGAGTTTTTCCATCCTGAGCCCAACTTTCAATTTTATTACCCACATGCTCCTGGGTTAATAAATAGTCCTCAAGTATTGTGTCCCGCCCAACTCCCAACAGGGATAAAATAATCATCGCTGCTAACCCTGTTCTATCTTTGCCAGCGGCACAATGAAAAACCAGCGGAGTTTTTTGCGTGGACAATTGCTCCAGTAATTGCGTATATATCCCGGCATGTGACGAGAGATAAATGACGTATTTTTCACCAAAGAAATCTGATAATTGCTCTGCTGTTTTTTCTTCTATAATTTCCATCCAACTTTGGCCGGAAGATATGTTTGGATGACTTTTGGGTTGCCACTGAAAAAAACCTGCATCAGGAAAAGCAGTTAACAGCGTAGGAAATCGTTCTACTTCATTAGGAAACCGGAAATCCACCACTGACTTGACTCCCAGCGATGACAACTGCTTCACCGCAGTCTCTGATAAGTGGTTAAGCATTCCACATCGATACAAGGTCTGCCATTTCAATTGCCGACCATCGATCGTTTTATAACCACCCAGGTCTCGAAAATTAATCGCACCTTCGAGCGCTAGTACACGTTGCCCCATGAATACCTTTAGTTAGAAATTATTGCGGATATGAATATAGTAACAAAGAATGCTGTTCGCATTTCATCTTTGACCATAAAAAAAGGCCATCCTGAGGATGGCCTTTCCAGCTGGTTGTTTAAATAGAATTGCTGCTTATTTCGCCACTGCTGCCTCAATACTAATCAACAGCTTTACGGCCATATCGAAGCCATAGGCTTTGGCATAATCAACACCAAAATCGGAGCGGTCAATACTACCTGCCGCATCTGCACCACAGACATCAATCTTCTTCATGGGGTGCACCATACACTTGAAGCGGGTGATTTCCAGGCTAACAGGCTTGGTGACACCATGTAGAGTCAAGTTACCTTCAACTGTGGTTGGTGCGCCATCCACAAAATTGCCTAAGGTGCCTGTATACGTAGCAGTGGGATATTGTTCAACATCGAGAATGTCGTCTTTTTTGGCATGATCATTCATACCGTCATGCCCAAAATCAATCGTAGTCATATCCATGCTGACTTCGACAGAACCTGTTTCTGCTTCGGTATCCAAAACAACCGTCCCACTATTTGAATTTACCTTGCCGCGCCATACAGATAATCCACCCATGTGATCCGCTTCAAAGGAAGGATAGGTGTGGCTGGCATCAATGTTGTAAGTAACCGGTGCTGCAGAAACCATTCCCATTGTTGCAGTTAATAAGACACCAGCGGCAAATTGCGCCAGTTTTGTTACATTTCCTTGCTTCATTCTCTGTTCCTCTTTCATAAATTGGGGTCTAACGGTTGATTGACACTATAGTCAGACAAGCATAACCACTCTGGAATGCCATGACAATTTCTATACATTATTAAACTTCACTAGAAAAAGACTATGTAGATGCTCAAAAGTTCAGAAATTCAGGAGATAAAAGTAGTACACTTTATGTGTATCTCGTCGAGAATAACGCACTCTGTTAACAGTGAAAAACACATCAAACAGAATGGTTGCCTCTAAAACCACCACGATAAAATTAATAACATAGAGTAACTTATGGCTAGTTTAGATCAGACAATTGACTCCATTATCAGACCCATAGCTGACGTAGTTTCAGCATTTATTTTTTATTCGGTGCCCATCATGGGAACTCAACTGCCTCTGATAGTTTTATGGTTAATCATCGGCGGAGTATTTTTCACCTTCTATCTCGGGTTTATAAATATTCGAGGGTTTAAACATGCGATAAAGCTGGTTAAAGGAGACTATGCAGATCCCAAAAATCCGGGCGATATCACCCAGTTTCAAGCACTGACTACTGCCGTATCAGGCACGGTAGGTATTGGAAATATTGCCGGGGTGGCAGTCGCAATTTCGGTCGGTGGTCCGGGTGCTGTGTTCTGGCTAATCCTTGCCGGGTTTTTAGGTATGTCTACAAAGTTTGCAGAATGCACTCTTGGTGTTCTCTACCGCCAAACCAATAAAGACAACAGTATTTCAGGCGGACCAATGTATTATCTGGAACATGGCTTAGCTGACATTAAGTGGCCAAAAATTGGTAAGGCCTTAGGAATGTTTTATGCCGGTGCGATTGTCATTGGTTGCCTCGGAATTGGCAATATGTTTCAGTCCAATCAGGCAGCAAGCATACTAATTGATGTAACCGGCGGCAGTGAAAGTATCTTCGCTTCACACGCCTGGGTAATTGGCTTACTGCTCGCTATCGCCACCGGACTGGTCATTGTTGGTGGCATCAAATCTATCGCAACAACTACCTCGAGACTGGTGCCATTCATGGCGCTGCTATACATAATCATGGCATTGCTGGTATTGATCTTGAATGCCAACAAAATTCCAGCTTCATTTGCTGCCATCTGGGATGGTGCATTTTCACCAACAGGTGTTTCGGGCGGAATGGTCGGTGTCATGATCATTGCTTTCAGGCGCGCCGTTTTTTCCAATGAAGCCGGCCTGGGTTCTGCAGCTATTGCTCACTCTACCGCGAAAACAGACCGACCTGTATCTGAAGGGTATGTAGCACTGCTCGAACCATTCATTGATACAGTCGTAATTTGCACCATTACTGCATTGGTAATAATTACCACCGTTTATGACCCTACTCTCGCGACCAGAGAAATGGGCGGCATTGAAATGACCACTGAAGCCTTTGCCAGCACACTGTCTTGGTCCCCTGTTCCTTTATCAATAGTAGCCGTCTTGTTTGCGTTTTCAACCATGATCTCGTGGGCCTATTACGGCTCCAAAGCCTTCGAATATCTGGTGGGTGAAAACAAGCTGGCAAACCTGATTTTCAAACTGGTATTTCTCGGGTTTGTAGTGATTGGAAGCAGCATTCAGCTAAGTTCTGTGGTCGACTTGTCCGATGCCCTTGTATTCGTGGTAGCAATCCCGAATATGATTGGTCTGTATTTACTCGCGCCTGTTATTCGACGTGAATTAAATGCCTATGACAGAGATCACTAAAACCTCAATTGCACTGCAATCTGAAATGAGTCTGTCTTCATGTAAACAAGGCGGAGAGTATTTCCAGACGAGAGGCCAGGTTAAACCCTGGCGAAGAGCTTCGACCACTTAATCCTCTTGTCATAGTGAAAAACTCATTAACCGCAGAAAGTATGACATGCATTCTTGTTGCCACTTTCTCACTTCGGTAGTCACTTACAACATTGTCAGTTGTGTATTTCGGCGTCCATTGATCAAGTATTGTCATTATTCTGTTGAGGTCATGATGAGTTGAGTACACACCAATTTGATAGCAGTTAACATTTGGCTCAAGATAATCTGACAATGCATGATTGAGGCTGGAGAATACCTGACAACCACATGCCATTGCTTCCAATGGAGGCAGCCCAAAACCTTCACTAACACGTTGCTTAAGCCAATGCTCTGATGAGTCATATAGAAAGATTTTGCTATTCCGCATTTCATCAGCAAGATCATCTACCCACCCGTCTATTAACTTGATACGACAGCGTGACTTTAATAGTGGTAACAGCTCATTTAATACATAAGAAGAAGTTTTTCGCTTCATCACTAACACATCTATTTCACGATCTTCATCACTGTTATAAAATTGATCTGTAATGACATTAGGCAAATAGAAAACCGGGTTTTTTGGAGCTCGGGTCGCCCAATAAGATTGGGTGTGTCGACTTACTGCCAGCACAGGAACGCAAGGTGGCAAGTCAAACCCCCACCCCGTAGAGTGTGCAACATAGACAACCGATAAGCCTTTTAAGCGTTTTAGAAGTTTGGGCACATGTGGTCCCCAATGAATCACAAATATACATTCTAATAAATCGTTGTGATCTTGCTTCAAGACATCATCAAGATACTTCACATCAGCAGTCTGTTGCATGTATGTGACCGCCTCAGCTGAACAAAAGCGCTTGCTAATTTCCAGAAAGGCCATTTGTGCTGTGTGCCCACCCTGCTGAATATTCAACTCAGGGAAAAGAAAATATAATTTACGCATTAGAAATACTCGTTAATGTATGAATTACTTCTTAATCAACAATTTCTGCTAATGTCCAATCGGTATAAACAGGATCTATGGAGGTATCAATGAACCATAGCGCTGCGATTAGACTGGTAACATCATTCGTAACAGCAATCTCTGCTTCAAACGTTTGAAATTCTAAAGACGTTCTCATCACACAACTATCGTAGTTTATATCTACGCTGCCATCGGACTTCTTAGTGAAGTCAGTACAGATCGATAGATAGGCATCTGTATCGGTATGCGGGTGATTTACACCCAGACTAAAGGTTTGCTCGGTCTCCAAATCAAAACCCTGAGGTACAACAATATCGCTACTACTTTCAGCATCAGAGGAAACGACATCTGAACCAGATACTGCTTCAAGTGTGTTAATACGGCTCAATGTTATGGGCTCTACAGGCTCAGTTGGCGTTGTGTCGGTGACCGTGACTACAACCGGGTCTTCAGTGACGGCAGGAGCTGTTGCTCCCCCACCACCACCGCCACCACATGCCGAAAAGATGAATACAGAAGAAACAGTAAGTAATAATTTTTTCATTTTGAATCCTTAATAATTAGTTTAGTTAGAAAACGTGTTTTGTAAATTGGCATTTTCTGGAAGATACCAATCAGCATCGACCCGACCTTCATTAGCGATAAAACTTGGGAATAATGGGTAGGCATAAATCACATCCATATATTCAACCGGGTACTTCCATTCTGCACCTACATTAATCGCCCATGGCATTCCTTTTTCACTCACAAAATACTCTTCATTAGATGGGTCACTAAAATCATCACCGCGATTAAAGAAGTTATCCTGAAATGCCTCGGTTGGCGCCTTGCCAGGTAAGTGAATTTCATAACGACGCCCCGGAGCTTCACCAAATAAGTAGCCGTGCTCATAACCATCAGTAGCAAACAGGAATGGGTCATATGGGAATGCAGGCATATCCAAGTTATCTATCGGCGCCGTTAGCGGCAATGTCATTGAATACTGCATTTGTATTTTAGAACCGCAACCAGGCTCAGTACGATGATACTTGCAACTTTGGCCCGCTGTTACATAGTCCCAAACATCTTCAGCTACTACCAATATCGCAGCTTCACGGTCTGCCTCTAGAGGCGAAGTGCTTTGACGCTTGTTATTGATCAAATAACGAATATTTTCCTCATCAATCTGTGCACGAGGAATACCCGGTAACTGGAATGCGAAACCATTGTGATAACTCGCACCGACTGCTGCAATTTGTCCTTCTATCTTTACCCGAATAACTGCATCATTTTGTCGATATTCAACAAGACGATAGTTCATTACCAAATCAGTGAAGTCATAATCACCAATTAATGGCCAGTTATCTTCAAAAGCAATGGTTGCCCAGTCTGAAGCATTGGGGTAGTAAGAAATACTGACATTAGGCTCAGTAATATCTACTGGATAATCCTCTACCTCACCATCACTAACACCACCAATTGGACCGATAGACTGACTGGAACTCAAACGAAATCTTGCCCAGGTACTGCCGGTTTCAGCCCAAGCAGGAACTGAATAAGAAACTGTGTTTGAACCAGCAGCAACATACTGTGCGCTCAAAATTTGTTCATCATCGCCAAAGTCACCGCTACCATCAAAATCAATCCAGGCGTTTACGTAGCCAACTTCTGATGATGTAATTTGAAGCAATGCAAAATTATCAACTTCAACTCCTGTCACGAACTGAACACCATCTTCATCATCTGTGTCGCCTATCTCATCATCACTTAAAGGAAACTGGTGGCTGTCAAATTCTGCGTCGACCGAGTTGCCAAGATAAAGCGAGGTATCAACAATGTTGTGACGAGCACCATTATCATCAGCGCTTGTTCCATAGCTTGCCGGGGCATCACCGAAATCAATTGATGCTACATCCTGCGGTATAACAGATGCGAAAGCACAGCGAGCACCGTCATTGCTACTGGAGCTAGGGCCATAAACAAATAATTCAGCGATCGGGTTAGAGACTTTAGTATCGATACGAAAAACATGTCCATCATTGTTGCGGCTGATATACAGGTTTTCATCTACGTCAAAGTAGATCGCACCAAATGTTCCAGCTACTCCAACATTATTTAATGTAGCAGCTGTGCCAGTAGCAACATCGATAATATGTAAAACACCTGAAAAATCTACTGTGTATGCAAAACCGTTATATGGGTGAAATGCCATATCGGCTATTCTGAGGCTTAATGTACTACCATCAACAATTCGCGTTGCCTGCAAATAGCCTGGGGCAGCTGGATCCAACGGGATTGCGAATAAACCACCGTTCGCATTAGAACCTGGTCGATAACCGTAATAAACATTTTCTGTTGCAGAAACATCACCAACATAAAAAGACAAACCTTCTGCATTAGTCAAAGGCAGAGTCTCTATCTGATACTCATTATTAATTCTGGCGAGTGTTTTATATTGATAGCTCCAACCATATAGATAACTATCATGGAAGTTGAAACCAAAACCATTTATTCCGCCAGTGGTTCCCATATCATTAGAGAATTCTTTGTACTGGCCAGTTGCCAATGAAACACCATAAAGTCTGGCCACTTTGTCTTGTACAAGAAATGCTTGTGATGGGCACTCTGCAAAAGGAGCTGCAGCGGCAGATTGACTGATGGTCAAAAGCAATAAAACCAACACATACAATGAAGGCACTTTTAATCTAAACTTCTCTAGTAAC
>CALISW010000209.1 GCA_938041655.1 uncultured Thiotrichales bacterium
GAGTTACAGGAATTTTTAAGCTCCAACCCTGCCAGCAGTGAAGAGCTAAACAAGGTGATTAGCTCCAATGCCAACAGTTTACCGGGTCGCTTTGAAACCTCGCGCTCAGTCTTGGGCGTGTTGCTCGATAATGAAAATTACGGTCGTGCCGATAACTACGTCAGCACCCTCAAGCAACAATATGAAAGCGTTGATCTGAACAGTGTCAGACAATCCGCTACAGCCACCTTGAAACCGGACGCACTGACCTGGGTGATTGTCGGCGACAGAAATGAAATTGAGCAAGATGTAAGAAGCCTGGATTTTGATGCGGTCAAATTAATGGATCTGGATGGCAACATCATCGAATAATTGGGAATGTAACGGCTATCAGTAGCAACTGCTAGCGTTACAGCCAACGTCTGGTCGCATTACAGTAACGTGTGAAGTCTTCACCAAACAGTTGCTGTAATGCTTTTTCTTCAGGCTGAATTTGATAACGATCAATAAACCAGACAAAGAGGCAGACGATTAGTAGATTAATCGCGCTACCCAAATAGACAAACCAAGCCAGCAGCACCAACAACATTCCTACATACATCGGATTGCGGGTTAGCCTGTAAATTCCAGACGTTACTAGCTTGTTCGCCTTTTCAGGGTGCATCGGGTCTACCGTAGTAACTGCTTTTCGAAATGACCAAACACCTGAAAAAGTCATCAAAAACCCCGCGACTACTAACAACAGCCCCGTGTTTTCCTGAAATGGAATAGCAAATTGCCAGACCGGAATCAACTTGTGGACTGCCCACATAACGATTACCGCAACTAGTATCAGTAACACCGGTGGTATTTTAATAGCAGTACTCCTGTACTAAAGTACGAAGAATCCAAATTGCAAAATAATGTAAACTGGATTAACAATTAATATAACAATATCAGGGAGTGATTATGCAGCTTTTCAAATTCAATCTTTTACTTATTCTTTTGTTACTACCACTAACTATTTTAGCAGAAGACAAACCCAGCATGGCAGTGCTGGATTTTCGTAATGATACAGCTGCTGGTTGGTGGTCTCGTGGTGTTGGCAATGACCTTTCGGGCATGCTGACCAATGAACTGGCTGCTGGCAAACAATTCAGAATGGTTGAAAGAGACAAGCTCGATGCCGTTCTGACCGAGCAAAATCTGCGGGCTTCGGAACGCATCAACCCGGCAACAAGCGCAAAAATCGGCAATATGACCGGCGCACAATATTTAGTTACCGCAACCGTCAGTGCATTTGAACATGATGTTTCTGAAAATAACGGCGGCATTAGCTACAAAGGATTTTCCATCGGTGGCAAAAAGGAAGACGCCTATATTGCGGTTGATCTGCGCGTAATAGATTCTACGACCGGCGAAGTCTATGACACCCGTACCATTGAAGCACGCGCCAGTAGTGGCGGGATTAAATTACGTGGCTACAAAAATGGACTGGGTGGAAAATTCGGCAAATCCAACAATACACCGGTTGGCAAAGCGATACGGGCTGTGGTTTATGAAATTGCCGGTTATCTCGAGTGTTCAATGATCACACCGAGTGGGCGCTGCATGAATAATTATGATGCCAAGGAAGATCGACGTCGGGATAATTTACGAGATGCTATAAAACTCGATTAACTCAGAGCGCCAGCATGCCATCCACTGTGATTGCAAACTCGACTTTGTCTGGCTGACCTCTTAATGCGCGAAGTCTTGATACGCCGGCACTCGGTTGGGTGCCGGCAATCCAGTGCCAACCTGCTTCTTTTATTTTGATCTGATGATCGTAACGTAGTCCGGACGTTTCAACGATACCGGTAATGCTGCAAGGCATACTGAAATACATCAATAGCAAATTGTCTCCAGTCTTCGGGTTAATCAAAGAACCCGCTGCGAACGGTTCGCGTGTCTTTTTTTCAAACGCCATAGTAGCTACGCGCAACATTTGCGTTTGAGCTGGCAGGACTGATAATCCTGAGGTGAACCTGGTATCTACCAATGCTGCTGACTCGCTATTGTTGATGTCGGGTAAATCAACTATGAATGGCTGATCATCAGTGACCGTTACTTCGGTTAGTATCGGGCGGCGTGGTATACCAAAAATCTGGCCTTTGATACTGGGAAACAAAAGCAATATCTGCTCACCATTCATCATGTGCCCCAATGGGTCGCCGCTATCATTGTAATAAGCGATAGACATCTCAAATGACTGGTTTTGTGCATTCTCTTGTCTGGTGACATTGTTTGCACACCCACTTAAAAGCAAAGCATTGAGTAGTAGTAGCAAGAATGAAAATACTGGTAGGCGCAAGGCTAGAATAGATTGGTTCATAGGCTCAGGATACCTTATTTTTCACAAACTGGTCGTTACCGACCAGCGGTAAGAAATTGTCGACCAAATGAAATTGAATTGTAAAGTTGTTAGTCAGTTATTCGTTAGTTCACGTTATTGTTTTGCCAATTAAATATAATTACCGCAACTAGCTCCGAATAGTGGAGCCATCTGACTTTGCGGACCCATGAACCAACAAGATCAATTTCTCAGTAAGCCATATGCTGTACTGCTAATACTGGTGTCATTATTACTGTCAGTGCCAGCGAGTGCCGGTGGCTTTTTCGAGACTGGCAGTGTCACTCTTACCGATTCCATTGATGGTGGTGAATGGGTCGAAGTTACCCTGGTTAAAATGTATGTAAACCCTGTGGTTATCACCAGCCCGGTTAGTCACAACAATAGCCACTCTCTTTTTCCTCGGGTTAGAAACGTAACCAGTACTACCTTTGAAATCGGTTTCCAGAGTCCATGTGAAAGTTATGCTACTTATAACGGCCCGGTGGGTAGTGACCCGTCACCTGAGCAAGATGTCTGTCCTCCAGCTGCCGGCTGGCAAGATGAAGAGATTCACTATTGGGTTGTAGAGGAAGGCGTTTGGGAATTCCCGTCTGGAGAAGAGCTGGAAGCTTTTACAACCTCGGTTACTGCTGTGAGAAGTGGTATCGGTGCTGACACGATTCAACAAACTCAGCTTCAACATATCTATGCAAACAGTAACGTCATCGTTTACAGCGCTATCAACAGCTTTAATAATGCTGAATACGTCGGCACAGTGGCCACGAATGACACGACGGTAGGAGATCCTCCTGCCCCGACAGCAGCAGACAATGACTTTGGTCTGATGTTGGAGTTGCAAGAATTCGATACCGTGCACCCGGCTGAAGACGTTGGTTGGGTCGCGATGCTTGCAGGAAGCGGTTCCAATGCAGGCAGTAGCTGGAACGCTGGTATAGAAGCAGGTGATACAGTGGATCGCCACCAGGATGGATGCTATACGATAGGATCTTACGCTGTAGGTGTGAGCCCTGATGTTGTGTCTACAGCAAACACAATGAACGGTGGCAATGGTGCTTTGCCCAGGTTCTGTGGTGGTGAGATTGGAGATGCCGAATTCGAAATCCATGTTGATGAAGATCAAGTTAGAGATGCAGAGCGAACCGGTATTCCTGAACTTTTAAACTGGTTTGCCTTCAGCAAGGACAGCCATGGCGTCATTGATTTTCTGATCGGCGAAAAAACGGCTACCGAAACCGGTGACGATAACATCGTCGCTCCGGGCGATACTATCGTCTATGACCTGAGTATTACTAACGTACTCGATGACTTCGATCAACCTGATAATGCCAGTGGACCTGAACTGATTGATGTCTTACCGTCTAATGTCACCTTCGTCTCTGTCGACGCCGCTAGCGATGGAACCCTGAGTTACAACGCTACACTCGATAGGATGGAGTGGAACGTTGATGTTCCTGCCGGTGTAACTCGAAATGCACAGTTCACGGTTACGGTAGATGCCAATGCCTGTCCAGGTACTGAAGTCCGTAACCAGGCAACCATATTGATGGATGCTAATGGCGATGGTAACAACGACATCGAAGAGTTGAGCGATGATCCGGATGCTGATATCGAAGGTGATATCGATATGGATATGGAAACCGATGATGACGACCCGACGGTACTGGACCTGCAATGTCCCGAACTTACACTGACTAAAACGCTGATCAATGACAATAGTGGCACCGCCACCTTAACCAGTTTCGTTCTGACCGCTACCGGTACACCGACGATAAGTGGCACCAGTGGTACAGCCGCGGTTACTGATACCATGATGGGTGTTGGCAGTTATACCTTGAGTGAAACCAATGTTGCGGGCTATACCGCTTCGAGTTGGACCTGTACTGACGGCACCCTGTCGGGCAATGTCCTGACACTGGCAGCAGATGATGACGCCGTCTGTACCATTACTAATAATGATGACGCGGTCACTGATTTAAAAATCACCAAAACAGTAAACAACCCTGAGCCAGAAGTTGGCAGTACTGTGACCTTTAGCTTAAAGGTTGAAAACCTCGGCCCTGATACCGCCACCAGTATTGATGTGACCGACCTGGTTCCAGCCGGCTTTACCTATGTTGCAGGCTCAATTGCAGGTGGCACTACGCAAGACGATAGTGGTGCTCCTAACCTTGCCTGGACTATTAATTCAATTACCAATGGTGCAATGACCACAGTCACATTTGTTGCCACTGTAAATCCTCCCTGATCAACGCCGACACTTGCATGCAGCAAAAATGCAAGTAATAGTATGGCGATCCACCATGCTGCCGTGCTATGAAAAAAATCATCGCTCTAATAATTAATATCTCTACTTGCTTCATTGCCTGCAGTACTCCCTCTGTAGAACCACAACTAAATACATCCTTAAGCGCTTCACAAATTATGCAGCGAGCACATCAGGCTGCTGGTGGAGCAACCTGGGTGAAACCCGAATCACTGGTGATGCAAGGCTATGGTATTTTTTATCAGGGTGACAAAGCGGTCATCCATGACCGCCATCAAATGTGGCGTGTCTATCCTGTTTCCAAGAGCGATGCCCATCAGGCAGATGGAAAAGTTCGTATAGACAGTTTTCGGGATGAACAACGTATCTTTCAGATCTCGTTTGACGGCACCACCACCTATAACCACAACGGACCACTTGAAGATCAGGCGGATTCAGAACGCTGGCAGGCAAACTTTGGCTTCGGTGTGATTCGCTTTGCGCTAGACCCGGGTTATAAGCTACGCCGTGAGGCGGATGATCTGGTTGATGGCAAGCCTGTTTACAATATTATAGTTGTTGACCCTGAGGCCGGAGAAACCCTGTTTAGTATCTCGCAACAGGATTACGCCATCCTGCGAGTTGGTTTCGATACACCCAAAGGCTGGCACGAACGACTCTATTCCGATTTTTTTACCAAGCCCGGTGTGTCCTGGAATCAACCGGGCCGTGTGCGTTTGTTTTATAACGGCATCAAGGCTAACGAGATCATCTGGACTGATTTTTCGGTAAATGAAAAAATTGATCCGCAATTGTTTGTCCTGCCATGAATGAGTTATCAATAGTCGTACTTACCGGCGCCGGCATTTCCGCCGAGTCCGGCATACAGACCTTTCGCGCTGCTGATGGTTTATGGGAAAACCATCGGGTTGAAGATGTCGCCTCGCCCGAGGGCTTTGCCCGTGACCCGGTTCTGGTACATCGCTTTTATAATGATCGTCGCGCACAATTACTCTCGCCAGAAATTTCACCCAATGCTGGTCATCTCGCCCTAAGCCGGCTGGAAGCAGAACATGAAGGTGAGTTCTTATTGATTACCCAAAATATTGATAACCTGCATGAGCGCGCTGGTAGTAAGAACCTTTTACATATGCATGGCGAAGGATTAAAGGTTCGCTGTAAAGAATCTGGCAAGATATTTAACTGTGACTATGCTTTAAGTATTGAGGACCAATGTGAGTGCTGCCAGACCAAAGGCAACCTTCGACCACATATTGTCTGGTTTGGTGAGATGCCTCTGTACATGCAGCAAATCGAAAGCGCACTGATTGATTGTGATTTATTCATCTCAATCGGTACCTCTGGTAACGTTTATCCGGCCGCTGGTTTTGTGCAGCTCGCCAATCACTCCGGTGCCAAAACGGTTGAAATAAATCTCGAGCCATCCAACTCGCATACTGAGTTTGATGAGAAACATTACGGTGAAGCGGGGCATCTGCTGCCCGAGTACGTCGAACAACTACTTTCATCCTCACGCTGATACCGTCTGGTTTTTTTCATCCATCCACCGACGGACGGTAAGCCGAATTTTAAAGACACATAAATTTTAATTTGTGTGCTTCTATCGACCACACTCCGCCGTTGATATTGTTCATCTGAAACGGTTTCAATCAGGTTGTGACACACCCTGAAAGTGCGATGCGAACCACGCACGTTCACATTTTTTTTGCGGCAAAAATTTTGTGTGCCAACTCCCCAAACAGCGTTCTGCAAAACATGGATTACAAGGCATTGTGAATCAACATCACATCGCAATCTCTAGCATTTGTAATGATAGTCAACATCGACAACACGCTAGAAATATGATCATGGATATTAAAAGATACAACGCAGATGATGTACGTTTTTGTGAAGATGGCCGCCTGGCAATCGACACTAATATGTTTGGCCGAGAATTTACCTTGTATGGTGAACGCGAGCCGGAGTTGTTGTTGATCGCCAACGAATATGCGCGTTGTTTGATCGCCAGCCATAACCGCAAAATGCGCGAAATTGATGAGTTTTTTGTGGCCGACAAAGCCCGACAAAAGCCCCATTTAAGCTATAGCAACGACTAGGGCTACAAGGCTGTTCTGATTTGAAAAACTCGCCTGTTTAAGCGAGGATAGAAGCTCATTTCTATCCTCGAGATTCTCTATGCAAGGCTTAATGCAAAATGATCCGATCAATCTGGTCAGTATCCTCCAACACGCGGCAAGATGGCATTCTGATTCCGAAATTGTTACCAATAGTGTAGAGGGAGGTATCCATCGTGAAACCTATGCCGAAGCCTATCAACGTACCGCTCAACTGGCCCATGCTTTAAAAGAACTTGGAGTTGAAGAAGGTGATCGTATCGCAACCATGGGTTGGAATACCTGGCGTCATCTGGAGTGTTGGTATGCAATCGCCGGTGTCGGTGCGATCTCACACACCCTCAACCCGCGCCTTTCAACCGAACAATTACACTACATAGTTAATCATGCCGAAGACAAATTGTTATTGGTAGATATTTCTTTTGTGCCAATCATTCAAGCCAACATCAAGCAGCTGCCAACGCTAGAGGCCGTGGTTGTAATGACAGATGAAGCTCATATGCCTGAAGACGATCTGGGTATCCCGGTACTTTGTTATGAAACCCTGCTGCAAGGGAAAGCCACCGAATATGGCTGGCTGAGCCTACCCGAAGACCAACCGTCATCCCTGTGTTATACCTCGGGTACAACCGGTGACCCTAAAGGCGTACTGTATTCGCATCGCTCCAATATTTTTCATGCCTACGCCGCTTCCGGGGTGGAAGGATTTAATGCCAACCGTACTGACAGCTTTTTAATGATCGTACCTATGTTTCACGCCAACAGTTGGGGTCTCGCTTTCAGCTTGCCAATGATGGGTGCCAAGATGGTATTAACCGGACCACACATGGACGGCGCGAGCGTTTATCAAATCATTACTGATGAAGAAGTGAATAAATCTGCAGCTGTACCAACCGTATGGTCGATGTTGCTTGATCACCTTAATCAAAATAATTTGCAAGTACCCAAGCTCGAAGAAACCACGATTGGTGGGTCTGCTGCGCCACGTTCAATGATCGTCGAGTTTAATGAAAAATATAATGTTGACGTATTACACGCCTGGGGCATGACAGAAATGAGTCCACTCGGTTCATTGAACCGAACCAAAATGTATCTGGATAAAATTCCAGCAGACCAGGTGCTCGACTACAACTGCAAACAAGGGCGCCCTACTTTCGGTGTTGATTTGAAAATCGTTGATGATGACGGCAATGAATTACCCCGAGACGGAGAAACCACCGGGCGTTTGATGGCAAAAGGAGCGTGGGTGATCGAACGCTACTACAAAAAAGAAGAGTCTGCGCTGGAAAATGGCTGGCTCGATACCGGGGATATCGCCAGCATTGATCCACTGGGTTTTATGCAAATTACTGATCGCGCCAAAGATGTGATCAAGTCTGGTGGTGAATGGATTTCATCGGTCGATGTCGAGAATGCGGCGGTAGCACACCCGGCCATACAAATTGCCGCCTGCATCGGTGTTGCCCACCCTAAATGGGAAGAGCGTCCATTGCTGATTGTGCAAACCTACCCAGACCAGGAAGTAAGCACAAAGGACATCATGTCACTGTTAAGTGAGACTTTTGCTAAATGGCAATTACCGGAAGATATTATCTACATAGATGAAATTCCGTTAACCGCTACTGGCAAGGTAGATAAAAAACCATTGCGTGCACAGTATCAGGATTATTTAACACCAGCATAGCCAAAGCTGGCCAATAAAACATAAGGAACATAGCAATGAACATCTATGGCCACTTTTTTTCCGCTCCATCCAACAAGGTTCGCTACTGCGCCAATGCATTAGGGTTGGAGTTCACTTATCACCACGTCGATCTACAACAGGGTGAACAACAACATCCAGATTTTCTGGATATTAATAAGCTGGGAAAAGTACCTGCTATTGAAGACGATGGTTTTATGTTGTCTGAAAGCGATGCAATTTGTCGCTATCTGGCGAACAAAGCCGGCAAACTCTATCCGAATGATCTACAAACCAGAGGGAGAATTGATCGCTGGATGGATATAGCGTCACAAACGGTTTTGTTACAGATGTCCAAAATCTTGTTCAATCGATTTTTTGCACCGATGTTAGGTGAAGAACCCAACCAGACTGCGATCGAGGATGGACAACGTAAGCTCGCAACGATATTACCCCATATAGATAATCAGCTGGCACAAAGCAATTACCTGGCAGCTGATGAAATGAGTATCGCCGACATTAGTATGCTGGCAACAATCGACCCATTCGACATGATAGAAGTAGACTTGTCAGACTATCCACACCTCAAAAAGTGGCGGCATAGTCTGATGCAACAAGGTTTCTATCAAGATGTACACCACCACTTTGCGGCAGAAATGGAGCAGGGCAAACCGTAGCCGTTTTCACACTAGCTACTGCCTGAAGTCGACCCCGCTTTGTGCCGCAAACCAGGCAAACAACGTGTAAACAGCGGTGTTTTGTTTCATGTCTTCGGCATCTATTTTATCCAGCGTGTCATTTTCGGTATGGTGCAAATCGAAATAGTTTGTCCCATCCGGCGCGAAATTGATCGCTGGCATACCGGCATTGCTCAATAGGCTCATATCCGATTGAGCCTTGGCATCGTTCTTGTCACTCAACCCAACTCCCAGTGATTCCATATAGCCAGCCAGATCTGCTATCGCGCCCAGAGACTGCTCACCGACACCGGGTCGTAGTTCATAGATTTTACCGATTCCAAAATCCCATTCAGCACCAATGATGTGTTTCTCAACCTCGTCAGCATGATCCAGCATGTATTGTTTCGTGCCATAAAAGCCGACTTCCTCTGCGGCGTATAAAATTACGCGAATGGTGCGTTTGGGTTTGACCGCCTGCTCGCCAATCATTGCCGCACTCGCCATTACAATAGCCACTCCGAGACCATCGTCCATAGCGCCGGTACCAACGTCCCAGCTATCCAGATGCGCGCCAATAGCGATAATTTCATCGGGTGCTTCACTGCCTGTAATTTCACCGATAACATTGGCCGTCTTGACCATTTTTTTGTCATAGCGCCTGGCGGTAGACTTAAATTTGAGCTTAACCGGCTGTTCGCGTTTGAGCATATTCACCAACAGGTCTGCATCCGGGTTACTGATCGCTGCAGCCGGGATTTTTTTAATGCCTTCAGCGTAATTCATGCCACCGGTATGTGGCGTTCTATTATTGTCGGTCCCGACTGATCTAAGAATAAAGGCTATCGCACCTTTTTCTGCCGCCACACTCGCGCCTTTACCACGGGCACCAACTGCCACACCATAACCACGACCGTCAATAAAACGTTCCATGCGAAATGATACAAACGCAATTTTGCCTTTCAGACTGCCCGCAGGTGCTGCTTCGAGTGCTGCCAGATCCTTGAACTCAACTATCTCAGCAGTTATCCCCGAACGCTTGGTCCCAACGCTGCCGCCCAGCGAAATACCGAATAGGTTGTGTGGATAAGGAGAAACCACTTGCAACGACAAATCACCACGCGTCCATTTAGGCAAGCTGACTTCTTCGGTCCATACTTTGTCAAAACCCAGGGCTCTCATCTTGGCGCTAGCCCAGGCAATCGCTTTCTTATCTCCTTCAGTACCAGCAAGACGCGGGCCCACTTCGGTTGTTAACGACTCTAGTAATTCATAAGACAGAGAAGATTGTTGTGCCTGACTTTTCAGTTGCTGCAAAATTTCCTGGTCTGTTGTTGATAACGTTTCCGCGTTCAATGTAACTGTCATTACTGAACATAAGAGTACTACGACTATTCCTGATGCATATTTCATAGTTTTATAAGTTTGTTTATGTGCTTGTATGGTGCCAGATAATAATCAGTGCTGACAGAAATTTCCTACAAAATAAATTGAGCTAGGCACGCTAGCATTGCCACTAATCAGAAATACCTCTCAGGGCATCTCAATCCAAACCAGTCAACCAGACGAAGTTGGTACTCTAATAGTAACTTTAAGGAGTAAGCCCGTGCGTAAAACTTTCCTGTTGGTGTTGTTAATCTGTAGTAACGGTTGTGAGTATCAAAATAGCCGTGTCAGCGACGAACCCGTATTTGTATTCATCAGCTCCGGTACTGACATCAATACTGGCAAAGCACTGGACAAGAATGTTGTTCGTAATCAAGTCATACTACACAACAAGATCAAGACTGATGAAGTGATTGCCCATGGCAACTGTAATATTACTCCTGTTCAACAAGAGCTACTGGATGCACATAACCTGGCTCGTTCTGTTGGTAGAAACTGCGGCACAACATTTCATCCTGCGGTAAGCCCCCTAAGCTGGGACTGTACCCTGGCAGAAATTTCCGACGATCATAACCAGGACATGGCAAACAATAATTTCTTTGACCACACCGGTTCAGACGGTTTAAAAGTAGCCGATCGTGCCACTAACGCCGGTTATAACTGGCAGACAGTGGGAGAAAATATCGCTGCCGGCTATCAGGGTGTAGATGCAGTCATGCAAGGCTGGCTCGATAGCCCGGGACATTGTGCCAATATTATGCGGGCACAGTTTTCTGACATGGGTGCTGATCTTTACAACGCGTTTGGATCACAATACCCGACTTACTGGACAGCAGCGTTCGGCAGAAAAAGCCTGTTTTAATTACCGCGAATTACGTCCAGAGCTCGTTGTGCCTGATTATGGCCCTGGCCTGAGGCCAGCGCATACCACTTGGCAGCAATCTTTCGAT
This sequence comes from uncultured Thiotrichales bacterium, assembly GCA_938041655.1. Classification (GTDB taxonomy): domain Bacteria; phylum Pseudomonadota; class Gammaproteobacteria; order CAZUMV01; family CAZUMV01; genus CALIRD01. The sequence goes on from CALISW010000209.1 coordinate 11,425, forward strand.
TCATCTTTACTGCTAAACCCACCGCGTACATAAAACCAAGATTGTATTGGGCATCGGCATGACCATTTTCTGCTGCTCTGAAATACATGTCTTTAGCCATGCCATGGTTTTTGGGTATACCTATTCCTGACTTGTACATTTCAGCCAGTTTATAGATTGATTCAGTGTGGTTTTGACGACCAGCTTTCTCGTACCAGTGAGCTGCCATGGTTTTATCCTCATCCACAACAAAGCCTTTGTAGTACATATTCGCCAGATCAAACTGCGCTTTAACATAACCCGCTTCAGCCGCGTGTTGATACAAACGCATGGCTTTTTCACGATCCTGCTCAATACCGATGCCGATTAAGTACATTTCTGCCAACGCGTATTGGGCATTACTGACGCCCAGCTTGGACGCCTCTTTGAACCAGTAGGCCGCTTCGCGATAACGTCGACTGACACCCTCACCATTGGCATACATTCGACCCAGAAAATAACAGGCCGCTTTGTCACCCTGCTCTGCGGCAAGTCGGTACCATTTCAAAGCTTGCTTGTAATCCTGTTTAACGCCCTCACCATTACGATACATTTGACCGAGTCGTACCTGTGCCTCGCTGCTTTGTTGCTCGGCCGCTTGTTGCAACCAATACATCGCTTTATTGACATCGCGCTGCACCAGATTGCCGGTAGTGTAATCAATCGCAAGTCGATATTGCGCCTGTGCGTCACCCTGGTTGGCGGCTAACTGTACAAACTTTTTAGTTTGCTGGGCATTAACACGTTTATCAATTTTTAAGGTATAGAGTTTTTTTAACTGGATATGGGCTTCGGCGTGTTTTTGTTCAGCCGCACGTTCGAGCCATTTGATGGCTTCCTGATCGTTGCGTTGTACTCCGATACCCTGTGCGTAGATCATACCCACATGGCATTGTGCGTTGGCATCTCCTGCCAGAGCATTTTTTACATAACGCTCGAGTACTTTGTGCTCATCCCTAAACATAGGGCTAATTGTAACTTGAGCATTGCGTTTAAAGTTTTAGGTGGATCACACTCTTTCGCGTAATGCTTACGCTGGTAGGCGTTTTTATACCGTTTGTTGGTACCACAACACACCATCATCATCACTCACCTCAGTGATTTTATTGCGTAGTTTTAACCAGTTTAAATGTGCCCGGGTTTCGCCCGTGGCTAAAAACGCACTCATGTCACTCGATTTGATCGGTCGTTTGAACAATACCGAAAAACAATCGACAATCCTGCGCGGTTGATCGAGGTGTTTGAACAAACGATCCAGCGAACGACCATGTGAATCGATCAAGTGTTGGGCGCGATCATGTATTCCGGTAAAGGGCTCCTGATGCGCGGGTAAAACCAGTAAATCTGCTGGCAATTGCGACAATATTTTTTCGTTGGATTCCAGCCAGTCGTGTAACGGATCCGCCTCAGGCTCCAATGCATGGACGCTGACGTTGGACGAGATGCGGGGTATCAACTGATCACCGGCGATAATCAATTTTAAATCAGGACAATGAAGTGACATGTGTTCTGGAGAATGACCGGAGGTGGCAAAGGCAAACCAGTTACGATCATTGATAATCAACTGCTGCATGTCTCGCAGACGACGAAAGTTATCTGGTAGTTCACTAATCGCTTTCCCGTATGAACCAAAACGGGTGCGATACATTTCCAGAAATTCCTCGTTGTGTCCACACTCTTCGTAAAACTGAATCGCCACCGCGGGTGCTTGTTTACCCATATCGCTGACCAATCGATAGCACGTTAACAGTTCGGTCTGTGCCATCCACAAATCACAATGATGTCGACGCGTTAACCAACCTGCCATACCAACATGGTCCGGGTGCATGTGCGTGACAATGATTTTCTTCACCGGTTCACCCTTGAATAGATCACGCTCTACCTTTTTCCAGATGTCTTTGCCGATATCACTGTGCATACCGGTATCGACAATCACCCAACCGTCGCTATCTCGTAATAACCACAAGTTGATATGATCGAGTGACATCGGTAACGGCATGCGTAACCAATACACATCTTCTGCAACCTCTTGCCAGTTACCAGCTTCCGGGAAATGTTTTTTTCCAAATGGATATTCGAGGTTACTCTTCTTCATTGGCATCACCTACTTGTTTTACTGGCAACACTGCAATAATCCTGTCACCTGATTTTGGTACAGGTTGCTGGCTGGCAACAAACGGTTCAACTTTGCCTGATACTCGTAACAACACCATTTTTATAGCCTTGGGATTCAATTCTTTATACTGCTCAAAAGTAAACTCTTCCGAGAGTCGCGTGGTTCTGATTTCCATTTCTCCACTGTTGAGTAAACTGCTTAGTTTTTTGTGCGTGTACTTATCACCGAAGAGCGTCATACCACGTAACTCTTTTGCGCTTTGATGCTTTTCCAGGGTCGCCTGATCGGATGAAGTGGCGATATGAAAGATATTATTACGACCAAACTCTACGCCGTAACGCATACAGGCGATAGTATTGACTTCGCGACGCGGCGACATCGCAATCAATCTGCCCACGCCAATTAAATCCAGATGTTGGTCGGCGTGCTCGGAAACCGGATTACCATAGTAGGTACTCAAGCCCTCCATACGCGCAGCTCTAATATTGTCAAAGCTGGAATCAGTGATCACCACTTTGACGTCATTTTCTGCCAACTCTTCGGCAAAGCGTCTGGCTAGCGGTGTCGCGCCGACTACCAAAAATCCGCGTGGCTCAGGGTCTGAAACACCTAACCATCTACCTATGATACCGGCGGTCAAGCTCTGCACCAGTACCGTACCTATAATGACGGTGAACGTTAAAGAAACCAGAAGGTCGGCTTGTGCAAAACCTTTAGCCTCAAGCTTTAATGCAAACAAGGCTGAAATCGCCGCCGCAATAATACCCCGCGGCCCTATCCACGCAATCAAGGCTCGTTCTTGCCAACTCAAAGTAGAACCAATGGTGCACAGATAAACGCTCACCGGTCTCGCGATCAGTTGCACAATCAAATATGCACCGATAGCAATTGCCCCGGAGGCCAACAAGCGGTCCAGATTTAATTCTGCCGCCAGCATAATGAACAAAATCGAAATCAGTAACACAGTCAGGTTTTCTTTAAAGTTAAGAATGTCTTCCATGTGCAATTTCGAATTGGCTAAACCTATGCCCATGACTGTCACCGCCAACAAACCAGATTCTTCAGCAAAGTAGTTCGATAACGAAAAGGCAAACAGCACAATGGCAAGCGTTGCCAGATTTTGTAAGTACTCGGGAATCAGGTGGTACTCGAAACATTTTTCCAGCAATTTATAACCAACATAACCAATCACGCTGCCAATCAAGATTATTTGCAGGAACAATACGCCAACGTGCCCCAGCCCTCCGCCATCCATGCTGGACACGATAAACTCATATACCAGTACTGCTGACAACGCGCCAACTGGGTCAATCAGGATTCCTTCCCAGCGCAAGATGTTGGAGATGTTGGTGTTGGGTCGTACGGTACGTAACATCGGCACAATCACCGTCGGGCCGGTTACCGTCATTAATGCACCAAACAAGATTGCCAATGATAGCTCTAGTTTAAATACCACATGCATTAACAACGCAACGATCACCCACGTAACCAATGCACCTAGCGTTACCAATTTTTGGACAACGGTTTTTACTTGCCTGATTTCTTTAAAGTCCAGCGTCAAGCTGCCTTCAAACAAAATAATGGCAACCGCCAGAGACACCAACGGATGTAACAAATCGCCCAGCATTTCACCGGGGTGAAACAGATTGAGAATCGGGCCAATTAAAATACCGACTGCCAGTAATGGCAAGATAGCCGGGATTTTAAGTTTCCATGAAAACCACTGACAGGCAAAACCGGCGAGTACAACCCACGCAAATGTGATGGCGATATGTTCCATGGCTCGTTAGTCTTGTTTGACTGCTTTTTTCAGGCGACTGTTTTTACCGATACGCGCCAGTAAAAACTGCATTTGGTCTGCCAGTATATTTCGATTTGCCAATATCAATCCTTCGGCGCGGTTGGGGGCATACGGTATTGCAATTAGTTTGAAGCTGTTATGTCCGGCTTCTTCGAGACTGCGGTTTCCTTTTCTGGTGTTACAACTAACACAAGCACTAACTACATTTTCCCAGACATCCAGGCCACCTTTAGAAACCGGCTTTACATGATCGCGGGTCAACTTACTAACTGGATAATGATCGCCGCAATACATACAGACGTTATTGTCGCGCCTGAATAAGGCTTTGTTGGTCAGGCTCGGGGCATCTCGCAATAGTTCATGTTTTCGGCTAACACCACGGGTAGCAACAATGCTGTTAAGTTCCAGCACTGACTGTTTACCGGTCATGCGAGAGATACCACCAAACATACGAACTTGTTGCTCACCGGCCTCCCAACGCACCTGGCTTCTTGTGTATAGCAAAGCCGCTTGTTCCCTGGAAACCCAGTCTAGTGGTGAACCTGTAATATCCAACCTGAGTATCAGATTTTGACTATTTGTTTGCATGTGTGAATTCTAGCCTACTCAAGCTCATAGACAAAACTGTTCAGTTCACAGCTTCATACGACAGATAAAAAAACACCCGCCGTAGCGGGTGTTTTCAATACTAACTACAACGACTAGTTTGCAGAAACAGTAAACTCGATTCTGCGGTTCATCGCGCGCCCATCAGCCGTCGCATTGTCACCAATTGGCATGGTTTCACCATAGCCAGCTGACGATAAACGACTAACATCAACACCATTGTTACTCAGATAGGTAAGTACCGCTTGTGCACGCTGCTCACTCAGGTTCTGGTTCATAGTGTCATCGCCCTGCGAATCAGTATGACCTTCTACTGAAATGCTCGCATTAGGACAATTGGCTGCAATAGCGACCATTTGATCAAGCAAAGGATAACTGGCTTGAGCAATAATCGCCTGTGCCGATTCGAAGTTAACGTTCTCATTGGCTAGCAGATTGTTGAAGTCCGTCTGACAGGTATCAGCTGCAGTAACAACCGGCGCTACTACTACCGGCGCAGGCGCAGTGATACTGTAAGAACCATTATATGGACTCATTAATGCGCCAGTTATACTACTCTGGACACTATCTCGCATATCTTCTGAAGATGCGTCACCAAAAACATTAACCGACAAATCACGCATTTCTACTCTGCCATTCGACAGCGGGTCAATATTGCGCAATGAAGCTATCGCTGTATCCGCCCAATTATTGGGTGCACCAGCGATGATTTGCAGGTTATTGGTAACGTTGCCAGGGCCGTAGTTAGAACCTGCTTCGGCAACAATGACATCCATTGCAGACTGATCAGGAACATAACCATCAAGTATCACGCTGCGATCAGGATCAACCGTAGCCGTCAACTCATATGGAGAAGGTATTACAACCTCTGGCTCAACCACCGCAACCGGCTCTACTACAGCTGGTGCGACTTGTGCCACGGGTGCAACTTCTTCGACAGTGTTACATGACAATGCCTTCCACGGGAAAAACACCCCCTTCAACAAAGTACCTGCAATTAACAACAGAGCCAGAATAATAGCAACCGGCCAATACCACGAATGTAATTTTCTATTTGACATGATCTATCTCCTTAGGCCTTTCCGCCGTCTAGTTCATCCTGCCACTTGCGCAATTGAGCCCAGCGGTTTTTAGCCGCCAACCCTGATTGCTTAGCCCAGGTACCTGGATTAGCCAATGAATAACGCGGGCCCGCTTCAGTTAAAATCTTCTGAATGGCCTTAACATTGGTTTTAGATAAAGCTGCATAGGTTTTAATGCCAGCTGCATGAATCAAGCCATTAATTTTTGGCCCTATTCCTTCAACGACAGTAAAGTCCGCAACTCCACCCTTACCCTTGATTTTAAAACCAGCTGCTTTAGCGCCAGCCATATCAATGGCCTCTACTTTAGGAGCCGCTTTTTTCTTGGGCTTGGCTTTTGGTTTGGCTTTACCTGCACCAAGACCGCCGTCCATCTCGTCCTGCCAAACCTTCAGCTTGGACCAGTGATTTTTCCAGGCCATTTTAGACTGCTTTGGCCATGTGCCAGGATCCGCCATTCTGTAGTTTGGACCCGCTTTATCAAGTATAGCTTGCACTGTCTTGGTTTTAGCTTTGGCCAAATCTTCAAAGGTATGGATCTTTGCTTTGTGGAGTAAATCATTGATCTTTGGACCAATACCTTCAACCACAGTGAAGTCAGAGTGATTACTCTTCTCACGATATGTCTTACCAAATTTGTAGCCTTCTTTCTTGGCAACATCAAACTTGGTAATCGCATTCCAGTAACCGGACTTTTTAGCTTTGGCCTTTTTCTTCTTGGGCTTCGCCTTTACTTTTGGCTTGGCCTTGGCTTTTGCTAATTGGTCTTCCAGTGTCTTGATACGCTTGAGGTGAGCAGGGTTATCAACCTTGGTGGTCTTCTGCACAATCTTCTCAACTTCTCTTATTTCAGGTTTGTAGGCACTAATAGTCGCTTCCAAATCCCTGATACGACTGAGGTGTCTCGGATTGTCTACTTCGACCTTCTTCTCGACAACCTTTTCAACCGTCTTGACTTCGGGTTTGAAGTTACTGATCTGAGTTTCCAGATCACGAATGCGAGATAGATGTCTTGGGTTGTCTATTTCAACTTTTTTCTCTACAACCTTTTCAACAATCTTCTCGACTGGGACTTCAACCTTCTTCTCGACGATTTTCTCTACCGGTACTTCAACCTTCTTCTCAACAATCTTTTCTACGATCTTCTCGACTGGTACTTCTACCCTCTTCTCGACGATCTTTTCTACCGGTACTTCTACCCTCTTCTCGACGATTTTCTCTACCGGTACTTCAACCTTCTTCTCAACAATCTTTTCTACGATCTTCTCGACCGGCACTTCCTTCTCGACAATTTTTTCTACTGTCTTGACTTCAGGCTTAGCTGTTTTGAAATGGGTTACCTCGCCTTCCAGCTCTTTAATACGAGCCAGTAATTTTGGATTATCGAATTCAACTTTCTTTTCGACAATCTTCTCGACGATTTTCTCTACCGGCACTTCTACCTTCTTCTCAACAATCTTCTCGACTGTCTTCACTTCAGGCTTGCGTGCATTGAAACCAGCAATTTCTGTTTTATAGTTACTGATACGTCCTTCAAGATCAGTAATACGTGACAGATGCTTTGGGTTATCTATCTCTACCTTTTTCTCGACCACTTTTTCAACGGTTTTGGTTTCTACTACAGGTTCTGATTTGGCGCCACGCGCAAACCAGCCACTAAGTAACCAACCAATCAAACCACCGAACAAATAGGGCCAGAGTTTACAGAGTAAATCCAACATGATGTTCTCCTCATGGACTGATGTTATTAACGTCTTTTTTTCTTCTACGAGCGTCTGTGCTTTTGCACAGATGCTTACGACAAAAATACTATTTCGTCACATTTTTGAGTATATATCAGCATTTCGTAAGAGAATGTAAAACTAACTTAAGCTATTGATATTAGCGTAAATTTCTGTAAACAGGCGTTTAAATCGTACAGTTATTGTTCGATTTCAAAGGTTGCGACTACCGGTGCATGATCTGAAGGTCGCTCCCAGCTGCGTGGCTCTGGATCTATAATCGACCGTTGACAATGTTCTGCCAGCGATTTACTGGCAAGAATCAGATCTATACGAAGACCGATATTGCGATTGTAATTACCACCGCGATAGTCCCACCAACTCCAACTATCCGACGCCTGTTCAAACTGTCGGTAGGTGTCAGAAAACCCTAGATCCAGAATAGTTTGCAAGGCGGTACGTTCAGCTGCGCTACAAAAAATTCTGTCCTTCCAGGCTACCGGGTCGTGAACATCGGCATCAGTATGACAAATATTAAAATCACCTAGCACCACATAATTCTGGTGTTGTTTATGATCTACCTTTATATAGTCTGTTACTTTTTCCAACCACTCCAGTTTATACGCATACTTGTCACTATCGACTTCCTGTCCATTCACTACGTACAAACATAAAACCCGCACACCATTAATAGTTGCGCCCAGAATTCTGCGTTGTGGGTCATCCAGCTTTGGAACATCGGTAATGATGTCGGTCGCTTTTTCCTTGCTAAGAATGGCAACCCCGTTGTAGGTTTTTTGACCTGAAAACACGACCTGGTAACCAGCTTCATTTATTGTGTCTACCGGGAAATTTTCATCCAGCGTTTTTGTTTCCTGCAGAGCCAGAATGTCTGGTTGCTCATAATCCAGCCACTCGAGTACATGCTCGAGTCTGACCTTCAGTGAATTTACATTCCAGCTGGCAATTTTCATTGTTATTCCAATAATCATTATCAATGGTTGTAAATACTAACAGAACACCCGGTCGGGTATGATCAGCAAAAAGGGGAAGACTTTGCTTTCAAAAAACATGCTGATCTTACTGTTCAGTCAGTTGATCGGTACTACCGGCTCCGTCTTGATGATTACCATGGCGGGTTTGATCGGTACACAGTTATCACCTACCCCGTACCTCTCCACCTTACCGGTAACTCTGACTGTATTGGGTGCTGCATTAGCTACCCTGCCAGCCAGTCAGTTAATGAAACGCTATGGCCGAAAAAACGGTTTCTGTGGTGCTGCTATTTTGGCCAGCCTCTCTTTATTGCTCTGTGCCTTCGCAATATATTCTTCACTATTCACACTGTTTTGTCTGGGTACATTATGTTTTGGTTTAAATTTAGCGTTCGTTCTGCAATACCGCTTTGCGGCTGCCGAAAGCGTCTCCAGTGAACAGGCCAGCCAGGCAATTTCATGGGTCTTACTCGGCTCTATTGGTGGCGCATTATTAGCGCCAGAGATCCTGAATAGAACCTCTGGAATTTATGCTAACCCGTATCTTGGTAGTCTGCTGCTGCAAGCTTTCTTATATCTGATGGTAGCTGCTTTGTTATTTTTGTTAGGTGACTTTCACATCACAGAAGATGAATTTACCTCTGGCACGCCAGCACGCCCCTTCAAACAATTATTTTTACAAAACCGTTACCTGATTGCTATAGCTGCAGGGATTACAGCACAAGGGGTTATGACGTTAATCATGACAGCAACACCTATCAGCATGCACCTGCATAACGGCTATTCAATACCAGACACCAGTAGTGTCATTCGGGCACATGTAATCGCAATGTACCTGCCTTCATTATTTTCCGGTTA
>CALISW010000210.1 GCA_938041655.1 uncultured Thiotrichales bacterium
CAACGTCAGGTTGAAAATCCTGTTTACGGTATTACCGCTAACGAAGGTTTATTCGGCCATGGTTCTTCCGTGATCGTTAAGAAGGGTTGATGCAGTGTCACTGAAAACACCTCTGTGCGATTTACTCGGCTGTCGTTATCCAATTATCCAGACCGCTATGGGCTGGGTGGCAGGACCTGAGCTGGTTGCCGCCTCGGGTGATGCCGGTGGTTTTGGTTTTCTCGCCGGTGCCACCATTTCCGAAGACGAGATAGAAGCAGACATACTGAAAATAAAATCGCTGACTGATGCTAACTTTGGCGTCAATTTCCATATGTATCAACCGAACGCGCAACAGATCGTTGATCTGGTGATCAAGCACAAGGTTAAAGCGGTCAGTTATTCTCGTTCACCCGGTGCTGACATGATCTCTAGTTTGAAAGACAATGGTGTGGTGTGTATGCCGACTATTGGGCTACCCAAGCATGCCATCAAGGCGATTGAGCTAGGTGCTGATGCTGTTACGGTACAAGGTGGTGAGGGTGGTGGTCATACCGGTTCGGTGCCGACTTCGTTATTGATACCGCAGGTGGTAGACGCGGTTGATGGTCGTGTGCCGGTTGCAGCTGCCGGTGGTTTCAGTGATGGCCGTGGCCTGGTAGCGGCACTGGCGTGGGGTGCCAGCGGTATTGCGATGGGCACGCGGTTTTTTATGAGTAAAGAATCATCGCCACCGGATGTGACCAAGCAACAATACGTTGATTGCATGAATCCTTCCGAGATTATCGTTTCCAAGGCACTGGATGGCTTACCACAACGTATGATTAACAATGGTACCTTGAATGAACTGGAGCGTGCCGGCACGGTTAAAAAACTCATGTTGGCATTTTCCAATGCCATGAAATACCGACGTTTTACTGGCGCGAGTATGAGTTCTTTGATCAAAAGTGGTTGGGCGATGTCTCGCTCGAGCGATATCACCTTGGCACAAGCCATGATGTCAGCTAATGCACCCATGATTATTCAAAAATCAATGATCGATGGTCAGCCCGATCAAGGTGTTTTACCGTCAGGTCAGGTCGCCGGTGTGCTGGATAGTTTGTTAAGCTGTGAAGAAATAATGTTAAATATCATGCAGGAAGCAAGCGAGCGTATGGATGTGCTGGCACAGTTGCAGACTGCGGGAGATAGATCATGAGTGCACCTTATAAACTAAGTATCGCTGAAGGCGTTGCAGAACTGGTCTTCGATAACCCGCCGGTTAATGCGTTTGATAGCGAACAATGGTTCGCAATTGCTAATGAGCTTGAACAGTTGGGTACTAATGATGACGTGCGCGTTATTATTATTGCAGCTGAAGGTAAAGGTTTTTGTGCTGGTGTAAATATTAAAGAGCTGGCGGCCGACAAAACTAAAATCGTTGCTGTTAATCAGGGTAACTACGACACCTTTAAAGTCATACACTTGAATCCCAAGCCGGTGATCGTTGCATTGCATGGTTTTGTACTCGGTGGTGGTATAGGGGTCAGTGGTGCAGCAGATATCATTGTTGCTTCTGATTGTACTACTTTCGGTGTGCCTGAAATAGATAGGGGTGCGATGGGTGGTGGAGCGCATTTACAGCGTATGTTCCCCGTACAAAAAGTTCGGCACATGTATTTCACGGGTGAACCGATTGATGCGCACGAAGCCTATCGTCTTGGAGCGGTAGAGCGAGTGGTACCACGCGATCAGGTGATGACTGCTGCGCGTGAAATTGCCGCCAGCATTGCTGAAAAATCTCCGGCGATGGTCAGCCTGGCAAAAGAAGCGCTTACGGGTATTGAAGACGGAGATCTTGAGCAAAAGTATCGTTCCGAGCAAGGCTTTACACTGGAGGCCTACACCATGGAAGATTCTCAGGAATCGCGCGATGCCTTCGTTGACAAGCGTGATCCAAACTTCAAAGATAACGCTTAGGCCAGACAACCATGCAGCTGCAATACACAACGCAACAAGAGGCGTTCAGACAAGAAGTCCGTAGCTGGTTAGACGCGCATGTACCAAAGCAACCCTTACCATCACTGGATACCGCAGAAGGGTTTGAACTCCATCGTGACTGGGAGCGAACATTAAAGTCGGGTGAGTGGGGCATGATTACCTGGCCAGAAGACTACGGCGGGCGTGGTTGCGATTTAATCGAGTGGCTAATCTTTGAAGAAGAATACTATCGTGCTGATGCACCTTTGCGGGTCAGTCAAAATGGTATTTTTCTGTTGGGCCCTACCTTGATGGAGTTCGGCAGCCCCGAGCAGAAGCAACGCTTTCTACCGCCGATGGCAGCGGGTGATGAAATTTGGGCGCAATCATGGTCAGAGCCCAATGCAGGCAGCGATATGGCGGCCATTCGTTCCAAGGCAACCCGCATAACCGAAGACGGGCAGGATTACTATGTCCTCAATGGACAAAAAACCTGGTCGTCACGCGCAGTATTTGCCGATTGGGCCTTCGGAATTTTTCGAACTGATCCCGAATCTTCTCGTCATCATGGTTTGTCTTTCATTTTGTATCCGCTGGATCTTGAAGGGATTACGATCCGACCTATTCGACAGCTCGATGGTGACCCAGGATTTGCTGAAATTTTCTATGACGATGTAAAAGTCCCGGTTGAAAACAGGCTTGGTGATGAAGGTCAGGGTTGGGGCATTGCAATGGCCACCGCTGGTTTTGAGCGTGGCTTGATGTTGCGCAGCCCGGCACGCTTTCAGCGCACGGCGCAAAAGCTAATTGATCTGTACAAACGATCTGAATCCTCATTATCGCCTCGCGTGCGTGAGTCAGTCATGCAGGCCTACCTGAATGCTGAAGCTTATTGCTTCAATACCTATTACACCGCATCACGTTTGATTGATGGCGGTAAAATTGGAGCAGAAGCGAGTTGCAATAAAATATTCTGGTCAGAACTGGACCGAAGAATGCACCGCACCGCGATGTCTATCATGGGTGCTTATGCAGAATTGAGCGAGCATGATCCGAATGCTATTGATGCGGGCAGTTGGCTGGATGGCTACATGTTCTCTTTGGCCGGACCGATTTATGCCGGTAGTAATGAAATTCAACGCAACATTATCGCCGAGCGTTGTCTCGGATTGCCGAGGTAGTCGCGTGAAATTCAGTCATACACAGGATCAACTGGATTTAAGAGACGCCGCGCGTGACTATCTGCGCGGCAGTTGCACATCAGAAGCATTGCGTACGCTGGTTGAAAACAACGAAACCAGTCTGGGTAACTGGCAAGAGTTGGCAGAGCTGGGCTTATTGGGTTACCTGGCTGCTGAAGAGCAGGGTGGCTTGGCCATGAGTGTTGATGGTTTTGTCTTGTTAGCAGAAGAGGCAGGATATGTCGCCTTACCCGAGCCGTTGTTGGAAGTGGCAGGGATTGCTTTGCCGGTATTATCTGCTCTGAAAACCGATGCAACCAATACTCTGGTGGAAAATATTTGTGCTGGTGGGCAACGATTGATGGTCTCGCATCCATTAAACCCGAATCTTAATCAGCTGGATGTTGCCGACTCGGTATTGCTGTTACAAGATGATGGCGCGTATTTAATGTCTGCTACTGAATGTGACTTGAGACCCGCAGACAGTATCGATCCATTGCGGAACATTCAGAGTATAAAGGCACACCCTGTTGAGAAACATCAGCTGGTTGGTAAAGACAAAGTCGCAACGCTGGATGAGCTTGCCCGACAACATGGTGCACTTATAACTGCTGCTGAGTTGCTGGGCTTGTCAGCCGGCATGATCAATATGGCGACCGAGTATGCTAAGGAGCGAAAGCAGTTTGGAAATCCGATTGGTAGTTATCAAGCAGTAAAGCATCATTTGTCGAATGCTTTTGTTGCACTGGAGTTTGCGCGACCTGTAATTTACCGGGCGGCTTCAGCTGTCAGTCAAAATGAAGCAACGGCAGCTTTGTCTGTTTCGCACGCGAAAATTGCAGCTATAGATGTTGCCACTTTGGCGGCAGAAACAGCGATACAGATACATGGTGGTATGGGCTATACCTTTGAGGTCGATTTACACTTATGGATGAAACGCGTCTGGGCGATTTCAGGTTTATGGGGCGATCGTAACTATCACGCCCAGCGAGTTGATCAGGCATTATTTGCCGATAGTCTGGCTACCGGGCCAGCGACTACTTTTAGTTAAGCAAGAACAGGAATAGAAATGACCGAAGCTTATATTGTTGATGCGGGGCGCACCCCAACAGGTCGCCGTAAAGGTGGTTTGAGTCATGTGCACGGAGCTGACCTTGGTGCGCACGTTATTAAAGACATGGTCGTACGAAACAACATACCGGATGTGGATTATGATGATGTGATCTTTGGTTGTGTTGATACGGTCGGGCCACTCGCCGGCGATATCGCCAGAACCTGTTGGTTAGCTGCAGGCTTGTCGGATGAGGTTCCTGGTACCACGATTGATCGTCAATGTGGCTCTTCCCAACAAGCCGTTCATTTTGCGGCGCAAGCCATCATGTCGGGTTGTATGGATGTGGTGTTAGCAGGTGGTGTGCAAACCATGACACAGATTCCTATTAGTTCAGCCATGACGCTGGCGGGTGAACTTGGTTTTACTGATCCATTTACCGGTTCTGAAGGTTGGGTTGAGCGCTACGGCAAGAAGCCGCCCACACAATTTCATTCAGCACAAATGATCGCTGACAAATGGGGTTTTAGCCGCACTGAACTGGAAGTGTATTCGCTTGAGTCACATACACGTGCATTGCAGGCCATCAAAGAAGGGCGCTTTGATAAAGAGATAATTCCCATGGCGGGCGTTACTATGGATGAAACGCCGCGCGAGAGTACCCTGGAGAAAATGGCCTCGCTTGATGATCTGTTTGGTTGCGATAAATTAACCGCAGCCGTTTCCAGTCAAACCTGTGATGCTGCCAGCGCCATGTTGATCGTTTCGGAAGCTGCCTTGAAGAAATACAATTTAACGCCGCGAGCAAAAATCCGTCATATGAGTGTTCGTGCTGATGATCCAATCTGGATGTTAACCGCGCCGATTTCTGCGACTGAATTTGCCATGAAGAAAGCGGGTATGCAGCTGTCTGATATTGATCTGGTCGAGATCAACGAAGCCTTTGCTTGTGTTGCCATGGCATGGTTGGCAGAGACTGGTTATTCGCACGAGCAGACCAATGTGAACGGCGGCGCAATTGCCTTGGGTCATCCGCTGGGTGCAACTGGCACCAAGTTAATGACAACCTTGCTGCATGAGATGGAGCGTCAGGATAAGACGCTTGGTTTACAAACCATGTGTGAAGGTGGTGGTCAGGCAAATGTCACCATAATAGAGCGAGTATAGGAACAGCTATGAGTCAGATTTGTAAAAACAGAACAGTCATCATTACCGGAGCCGGTGGTGGATTAGGTCGTGCACATGCATTGGCGTTTGCGGCGGAGGGAGCCAATGTTGTAATCAATGACATTAATCAGGAAGCGGCAGATGCGGTAGTAGCGGAAATAACTGGTTCCGGCGGAACGGCGGTTGCCAATCGCTATGATATTACTGATTACGCCGCCAGTGCTAAAGCAGTTGACGAGGTGATTGCGCATTTTGGTGATGTGCATGTGATTGTTAATAATGCTGGTATCAATCGCGACAAGATGTTTGCCTCAATGAGTGAAGATGATTGGGATGCGATTATGTCAGTACATCTTAAAGGCCATTTTTGTACCAGCTCAAATGCAGTGAAGTACTGGCGTGGTAAAGCCAAAGCAGGTGAGCAGCCCAACGCACGAATAATCAATACAACCTCGGGCGCAGGTTTGCAGGGCTCGGTCGGTCAATCCAATTACGCAGCTGCCAAAGCAGGTATTATCGCCTTAACCTTGAATCAGGCGGCAGAGCTGGGTCGTTATGGCATTACTGCCAACGCTATTGCACCGGCAGCGCGTACCGGCATGACGACCGCAGTCGAAGCCATGGCTTCTTATATGGCCAAGCCTGAAGATGACAGCTTTGATTACTGGTCTGCCGGAAATGTCTCACCGTTATTGGTGTGGCTGGGCTCGGAAGATTCGGCGGCCGTCACAGGGCGTGTGTTCGAGAGTGAAGGTGGAAAATTGTCTATTGCCGATGGCTGGCGAACCACTGAAGGTCTGGACAAAGGTGCGCGTTGGGAGCCTGCAGAAATCGGTAGTGCGGTTGAGCAGTTAATTGAAAAAGAAGTGCCGGCACAAAAGGTGTACGGCAGCTAATGGAGTTTTCTCTGACTGAAGACCAGGTAATGATTGCTGATTCTGCAGCAAGCTACTTGCGTGATCAGTCAGACAGCGAAGCAATTCGTGCAGCGATGCAGCTCGAAAGTGGCTACACGCCAGAATCATGGCAGGCAATTACCGAAGAACTTGGTTGGCACCTGACCACCATACCCGAAGAATTTGACGGCCTTGGTTTAGGCTATGTTGAACAATCTCTAATTCTTGAACAGATGGGTCAG
>CALISW010000211.1 GCA_938041655.1 uncultured Thiotrichales bacterium
CTATGAATTCCATGTTTATGGGGTACATAAAAATCCACTCAAGGTAACGCTACCGAAAGCGGATCCCCTGCCCAGTCGTTTAATGGATGACTTTCAGGACAAGTCTGAACCTTACCTGAGTTGGCTCGGCAGCCTGAATCGCGTTGCGTCCGCAACTGACTCTGCTCAACAGTAATCCAATTCTTTGAAGCCTGAACTGTATTTGGGGCTCATGTCCGGCACCAGTATGGACGGTGTCAGTGCTGCTGTCGTAGACCTTGCTGATGACACGATTCAACTGATTGCCAGCTCAACCACTAACTATCCAAACAAGTTAAGAACTGATCTACAGGCATTAGTCGATCCTGACTGGCGTGGCTCACTGACCGATATTCAAGCTCTCGATCTTGATGTGGCTGCATTTTATGTCGAATGCTCACAGGCATTATTATATGAACATAAACTCAAGCCAGATGATCTGGTTGCGGTTGGCTCACACGGTCAAACGGTATGTCATACCCCGCTGGGTGAACACCGCTCATCCTGGCAGATAGGTGACCCCAATCTGATTGCTGAACACCTAGGCACTACCATTGCCGACTGGCGGCGACGAGACATGGCTGCCGGAGGACAAGGCGCTCCATTAACGCCTGCTTTCCATCGGCATATATTAAACCAACAGCAACAAGCCGCTATCGTCAATTTTGGTGGCATCGCCAATCTCACCATTTGCAATGAACACTGGTTAGGCTTTGATCCAGGCCCTGCCAATATCCTGCTGGACAACTGGATTGAAAAACATCATTCAAAGCCTTTTGATGATCTTGGCAACTGGGCCAGACAAGGTACAATTCATGAGGAACTGCTCGGTAGTTTTTTATCTGACCCCTACTTTGACCTTGATCCACCCAAGAGTACGGGTCGTGAATATTTCAATTTAGCCTGGCTCGATAATAAACTCTATGACACCAGCATTCCTGCCAGAGATGTCCAGGCCACACTGACTGAACTCACGGCGATTACCGTACTGAATGCAATCGAACGATACGCGCCAGAAACCAAACAACTTTATGTGTGTGGTGGCGGTGTACATAATGACTATCTAATGTCTCGTCTACAAACCAGCGACAAACTAAAAGTAGAGACGACAAGCGCGCTCAACGTTGATCCTGATTATGTCGAGGCTATCGCCTTTGCGTGGCTGGCGAAATGCACATTGGAAAAAAGAGCCGGCAATATTCCCGAGGCAACCGGCGCCAGTGGAGACCGAGTTATTGGCGCTGTGTATTACCAGTAAACACACTGGTCTTTAAACGTATATAAGGTAATCTACTCAATTCACTTTCGGCCTTTGCTTAACTCTACGTTTTTCAAAACCTTGACTAAACTTTGAATAACGGTTTTTTTATAACTATCCGGGTATGGCAAAACAAAGTACTCATCTTGCGATGCACTAAACAACTGCTTGTCCAACTCTGACATTGTATTTTCATCCGAGACCAAGGGGAGTACGTTTTGTAGTTCCCCTGGATCTAACCAAATGGTAGGACATGTTGGACAGAGATCTATTTCAATAGATTTGTAATGATGTTCCAGCATAGTGGTTTTACATAAAGGACAAGAAACGCTGGACAACGTTGGAATCAACGTTGAATGCAACATTGGTGTTTCATCAACATCCAATAACTTGTCAATCAGAACCAGCTGGCCAGTGCAATACGTACACTCATACGATCTGGTGCCATCGACCTCTTTTTCAGTCATGTCATGAAAATCAACCGGACATGTGATATCAGCACACATTTATTCGTATACCTGCATCTTTAACAGGCCCATATTTTATTCTATTGAAATAAAAAAGGCGCTTAGTGAGCGCCTTTTTTATAAAGTGTGAATAACTTCTTGTGCAGTAATCAGACTGAGAAAGATGAACCACAACCACAGGTTGTTTGTGCATTGGGGTTCTTGATGACGAACTGCGCGCCTTCGAGACCCTCGCTGTAATCGATTTCTGCACCAACCAGATATTGATAGCTCATTGGGTCGATTAATAGCGTCACACCATTTTTATCGACTTCAGTATCGCCTTCATTAACGTCTTCATCAAAGGTGAAACCGTACTGAAAACCGGAGCAGCCGCCACCACTAACGAACACGCGTAGTTTCAGCGCTTCATTCTTTTCTTCTTCAATCAGTGTTTTGACTTTATCTGCCGCCGCATCAGTGAATACTAATGGTGAAGGCATTTCCGTCATACTGGCTTCGGTGGTGCTCATGTACTACTCCAATAATTACAGGTTTCTCAGGTTTTGACCCGAGAAGGCTATCTTAAGTTCCTGACTATTATAGTCAAGTATTCTTTAGTGCAGCGGTGTCTATAGCGGGATCAGCGGCTGGATTTTCGACCTCTTTCACACTGGCTTGCTGGTGAACCAGGCTGCCGTTGATTCTGGCACCATTCACCATTTCAAGCTTGTCATAATAGACCGTGCCATTGATAACCGCATTAGCAGACAACTCTGCCTGACCACTCACGTGTATGTCGCCAGTGACGTGGCCGTTGACGATAATATTATGTACCGTCACTTCTCCTTCTATATGGCCGCTCTCTTCCAATATCAAGAGTGACTCGTCGTCAGACGTCGAACTGACATCGCCAATTACTCTGCCTTCAACCAGTAAACCGCCACTGAATTGCAGATCTCCACGTATGGTGGTCATCGGACCAATAACCGTTGAAACTACGTTGTCAGTATTATTTGATGATTTATTGTTACTAAACATATTAACCTCCAGATATCACAGCATCCCACGTATAGCTTTGCTCTGATGATTTAAGACTCGTACTGTCAGGAATGATTTTTACGAGTACTACTCTGGCTATAAAGCCTTCCGGTAATATTATTTTGCCATCCATGCGCTGGAAATATTTAAATCCAAAACTCGGCATTGGCAAACTGGAATCAGGACGCAAATCCCACCATTCCAATACCTTTTCAAATCCGTCTTGTGTGCCCTGAACACGTAGTAATACTGTACCACGAGCTTCGATACTGCCGCCACCCACCTGTGTTAATACCAGTTTATAGGGGTATTCATTGATAGTTTCACCGAAATCCATTGAAAAACTCTCTATTCCCAGACCTTCCTCAAAACCCTCTGGCGATACGATTTTCTTGTAAAACGACAGCTCTTCGTTAAGTGTTTTTACTTCCTGCTCTTTCTCGGCCAGGCTTTTGAGCATCTCCTTATTGGTGGTGCTATCTATTGCATCTGTTTGTTCAAACTTGGCTAATTTTGTCACCAGCTCTGAATTCTGGTCCTGCAACTGAGTGACCATTGCCTGCATAGTGGCACGTTCAGTGTTAGCCGGTTGATCAACCTTCTGTTGCTTTTGTTCGGCAAACAAATAACCAGCAGCAGCAGCTACTATGACTGAAAACAATGCCAACACCGATAACACGCCGCCTCTCAACGGTGACGGTTGCGACTTTTGCGGCATGCTAATTTGGGGCTTGGTATATTTTAATTGTGACATCAGGGTAATAACGCTTTTTGTTGTAAACCACTGTGCTCGGCAATACCGAACATCAAATTCATATTTTGCACTGCTTGTCCGGCAGCACCTTTAACCAGATTATCAATCACTGACAAAACCACCACGGTATCTTTATCCTGCGGCTGATGCACCGCCAAGCGGCACATATTGGTCCCTTTGCAGCTTCGAGTTTCAGGGTGAGTACCTGCTGGCATCACATCAACAAACGCTTCACTGGCAAAGGTGTTCTCATACAAGTCTTGAAGATCCAGTTGTCTTGTCATTTTAGCATAGAGCGTAGCGTGTATACCGCGTATCAGTGGCAACAAATGTGGCACGAAAGTCAGACTTACCGGGCGTTCAGCGATGGCTGACAGGTTTTGTGAAATCTCGGGTAAATGGCGATGCCCAGGCACACCGTAGGCTTTGAAGTTATCTCCGACTTCGGCGAACAAAGAACCGACTGCAGCCCCACGCCCTGCTCCACTGACACCCGATTTAGCGTCAGCGATAATTGTATCCAGATCGATAGCCTTGGCATGTATCAATGGCATAAGACCAAGCGTCACCGCCGTAACATAACAACCAGGGTTCGCCACCAATCGTGCTGACCGAATCGCGTCACGATTCATCTCTGGCAAACCATAAACGGCCTCAGCTACCAACTCGGGACAGGCGTGTGACATGCCATACCACTTTTCCCATTCCGCGATATCCTGAAGCCTGAAATCTGCTGCCAGATCAATCACTCGGACTTCAGACGCCAATAACTCGGGCACGCTTTGCATTGCCGTACCATTAGGTGTGGCATAAAAGACCACATCGCAACCAGTCAGATCAGCTTGATCGGGTGCCTGAAATTTCAGATCCAGATGACCGCGTAAATTGGAATATAAATCGGCTACCGCTTTACCAGATTCGCTACGTGAAGTAACGGCGGTTATTTCAGCCTGCGGGTGATCTACCAGCAGACGTAGTAATTCAATTCCCGAGTATCCGGTAGCGCCGACAATGCCACATCTAATCTTGCTTTCCATCACTTAAGTATAGGTGGTTTTTAAGAAAAAGCACTAGCTCACAGCTGCTTGAGGATATCTTTTACCAGCTCGGGTCCTCGGTAGATCATGCCTGAATAGATTTGCACCAGACCCGCGCCATGTGCGAGTTTATGCACAGCATCACCTGCGTTGACAATGCCGCCGACGCCGATTATTGGAATGTCCGAAGACAACTTTTCGCGAAACAATGCGAGCCGATTATTTGCCAGCGCGGTGATCGCCCCACCACTCAAGCCACCAGCCTCTTCTGCGTTTGGCTGGCCACTGACCACATCTCTGGAAAGTGTGGTGTTGGTGGCTATCAGACCATCAATTTCCAGCGAGTTGAAACTTTCCGACATAGCGGCTACTTGCGCATCGTCCAGATCCGGCGCTACTTTGATAAACACCGGCACCTGCTTGTTATATTGTTCGGCTAACTCACGCTGACGCTTTTTGAGTGCCACCACCAGGTCTTGCAACAACTGTCCATGTTGAAGATCTCTTAAACCCGCCGTATTGGGCGAAGAGACATTGGCAGTAATGTAATCGGCATGCTCGTAGACCGCATCCATACATATTAAGTAGTCATCAATCGCTTTTTCTTCAGGGGTATCTTTATTCTTGCCAATGTTTATACCAAGAACACCGGCATACCGACGCTTACTGACCTGTCCTACCAGATGCTGCACCCCTTTATTATTGAAACCCAGGCGATTAATAATAGCCCTGCTTTTTGGCAACCTGAACATGCGTGGCTTTGGATTACCGTCCTGCGCTAAAGGTGTCACCGTGCCAACTTCAATGAAGCCAAATCCGAGCGTACCCAGCGCATCGAGATAATCGGCATTCTTGTCCAGCCCCGCGGCTAAACCAACCGGATTTCTAAAGTGTATACCGGCAAATTCTCTAGGAGAGACCTCTGGCGGAAGCCTGTTTGTTTTTTTATAACAGGCATTCAACTTTAATGACTTCATCGCCATATCGTGTGCCGACTCCGGATCGAGACTGAACAACAACGGCTTGAGTAACGGGTAGATATCCATAACGGGCTTCATGTTATATTGGCACCATTATAATTGAGTCAAGACCAACATGTCGCTTAACTGGTTAAAAGCACTGCACGTTATTTTTATGGTGACCTGGTTCGCCGGCCTGTTTTACCTGCCGCGTTTGTTTGTTTATCACGCACAGCAGGAAAATACAGCCAGTTTTAATCTGTTTGAAGTAATGGAACGTCGCTTGTTTACGATCATGAGCATCGGCGCGATATTGACCCTGCTTTTCGGGTTTGTCGCGCTACTGACCAATCCTGCTTACTATATGTCATCAGGCTGGATGCACGCCAAATTAGTACTGGTAGCATTATTATGTGTTTATCACGTCTGGTGCTGGCGCTTGATGCAGAACTTTAAAACCGGCATAAATCAGCGCTCCCATAAATGGTACCGCTATTTTAATGAAGCACCCACACTGGCGCTGTTCGGAATTGTAATTTTAGTACTGGTGAAACCCGGGTTTTAAATCAGGCAGATTTATTTAACGATCTTTAGACTGGGCTTGCTGGGGCGTGGCGGGGTTGGATCTGGAATATCATCATCTTCCTCGGTCACAACATCCGGATCTTCACTGACAGAGAAAATCATCCCTTGACCATTTTCTTTAGCGTATAACGCTGACGCATTCTCGATCGGCACAAACACTTGCATCGGCTTGCCAGAGAAACGCGCCGAGAAAGTAATATCTTCATTACCTAGTAACAGACTTTGTACCGCGGAAGGGGAAATATTCAGCACGATCTTCCCGTCTTCGACAAACTCTTTGGGTACAACCACATCCGGGTGGTCATCATTGACCAACAAGTAAGGCGTCATGTCATTATCGAGTATCCATTCATAGATAGCTCGAATTAGATAAGGCCTGCTAGATGTCATGTTGCACTTCCCTGCGCAATGGCGATACAGACACTACTCGATTAGCTACGGAGTTCGAGCTCTGCCTCGGTAAGACTCTCGATAAATGAAGAGCGATCAAATATTCTCTTCATGTATTCCTGCACCGACTGGGTTGATGCTGGCGTTTCAATTCCGTAGTGCTCAAGACGCCATAAAATCGGGGCAATAGTAGCATCAGCCAGACTGAAGTCTTCACTCAAAAAATACGGCTTGGCTGAGAAAATATCAGCTGAAGCGATGACCAGTTCCTGAAGGATTTTCTTTGCTTCTGGAGCTTTATCAGATTGTGCTTCAATTTCATTCACCAGGCTGTACCAGTCACGCTCAACACGATACAGCGCCAAACGAGTACGTGCACGTGACACTGGATCAACCGGCATCAGAGGTGGATGCGGGAAACGCTCATCCAGATACTCCTTCATGATACGAGGCTCGTATATCACCAGATCTCTGTCGATTAAAGTCGGTACCGTGTTATAGGGATTAAGCTCGAGTAAATCTTCGGGCTTGTCTTCTGGATCGATGTTCACGATATCCACCGAAATATCTTTTTCTGCCAATACTATTCTGACTCGATGACACTGAGGACAATCTACACTTGAGAAGAGTGTCATTACGGAACGTCTGTTCGCTATTAGGGACATATGCTTGCCTGTAGTTTAGCCCGGGGAACCCGGGCATTGTTATTTAGTGGACGTCGCGCCAGTACTCTTTCTTGAGTAAGTACGCCAGACCTGTGAAAAGGAATAAAAACATCATTACTTTAATACCAAGAGATTTACGCTTGGCTTGTGCGGGTTCACTTAGATAGACCATGAAATTCGTAATGTCAGTGACAACCTGATCGTACTCCTGAGCGGACATCTCACCTTCCGAGACTTGCTCAAAACCACTGCCGCCGCCATGACCATCATCGTCGTGGTGCTCAGCTTTTTTCTGCCAGCCCTGCAATGGCCAAAGCACGTGTGGCATGCCTACATTTTCGAAGACCGTATTGTTCACACCCATAGGGCGTGTCTCATCCAGATAAAAACTCTTGAGGTACGTATAGATCCAGTCAGCGCCACGCGATCGAGCGGTTAGTGAAAGATCGGGTGGTGCCACACCAAAAGTTTCTTTACCGTACTCTTCGGTCATAGAGATCATCATCTTCTCGCCGACTTTTGACTTTTCACCGTCAGCACCACGAGTAAAAATAATGTTGTCCAACATTTGCTGCTCGCTTAAATTCAAATCTGCGGCAACACGGTTATAGCGACTATAGGAGGCACTATGACAACCCATGCAGTAGTTGGTGAAATACTTCAAGCCACGTTGTAAAGACTTCTCACCCAGATTCAGGCGATGTGACTCCAGCGCTACTGATGAACCAGCAGACTGACCGATTACTGGCGCCAGCAACAATGCAAGCAGCACGCCCAACAGCATAGTTATTTTATTGATATTCATTAGTGAGTTACCCTTTCCGGAACTACTTTTTCAGCACCCATACGCGGGAACATATTCCCGGCAAACAACATGAATGCCAGGAAGGCGATTGGAATTAGCATTCCTACTAACGCATATTTACGGGTTTCTGTTAAACCGCCAAAACCGGTAAATTCAATCACCAACATAACAATCACACTGATAATGAATGTTGTCATTGCCGTCTTCTGAGAGCGTGGCGATGAATAAAACCAAAGTACAACAAAGAAGATAAAGTACATCAGGGTCAAGCGCTGACCAATTTCTGAGTACAAGGTCGATACCGGCTTAATGCCCAGGTAACCGAGAATGATAAACACTACGGCAAAGACCATAATGTTGAGCTTGTGCAATGCACTTCTATAACGCCAGGACTTAATCGGGTTTCGATCTATCCACGGCAGGAAGAACAAAACTCCAATCGCACCAAACATTGCCAATACACCACCAAAGGGATTATTGATCGCTCGCAGCACGGTGTAGAAAGGCGTGAAGTACCACACCGGCGCAATATGCTCAGGCGTCTTCAATGGATCAGCTGGTACAAAATTGGCGTGCTCAAGGAAGTAACCGCCCATCTCCGGAGCAAAGAAAATCACACCAAAGAAGAACAGGAAGAACACACACACACCGACCAGATCTTTGACGGTGTAGTAGGGGTGGAATGGAATACCATCTAGAGGCAAACCGTCAGCACCTTTGTTTTTCTTGATGTCGACACCATCCGGGTTATTTGAACCAACCTCGTGTAGCGCCAGAATGTGAGCAACCACCAGACCGGCAATTACAAATGGTAGCGCGATAACGTGCAAGGCAAAGAATCGGTTCAGAGTCGCGTCAGAAACAACATAGTCACCACGAATCCAGATCGAGAGATCCTCACCAATAAAAGGTATGGCACCGAACAGGTTAATGATGACCTGCGCTCCCCAGAATGACATTTGACCCCATGGCAACAAGTAGCCCATAAAACCTTCAGCCATCAAGGCCAGATAAATCATCATGCCGAAGATCCACAATAATTCACGCGGTCCTTTATAGGATCCGTAAATCAATGCGCGGAACATATGCAGGTAGATCACTACAAAAAATGCCGAGGCACCGGTTGAGTGCATATAGCGTATAAGCCAACCACCGGGTACATCACGCATGATGTATTCCACCGAGGCAAATGCCAGATCCGCATCCGGCTTATAATGCATGGTCAGGAAAATACCCGTGACAATTTGCATCACCAGAATCAAGAGCGCTAATGAACCAAAGAAATACCAGAAGTTAAAGTTCTTTGGTGCGTAATATTTAGAGACATGCTCTTCCCACATCTTGGTCAGCGGGAAACGATCGTCTATCCAGGTCATTAAACTCATGCGCTTGCTCCATCGTCGCCGATGAGCACAGTAGTGTCATTCAGATATTGATAAGGAGGTACGATCAAATTTGTTGCGGCCGGTGAGGTTGATGATACTCGCCCGGCGATATCAAATGCAGAACCATGACAAGCACACTCCCAACCACTTTTCAGCGCCGGGTTAATACCAGCTGACATATCCGGCACATACGCTGGTGAACAACCCAGGTGAGTGCAGATACCAACCAACACAATGTAATTTTTATGTGCTTCGATTGAGCGATATTCATTTCTGGCATAAGCCGGCTGAACATCGTTCTCGCAATTAGGGTCTTTCAACAGACCGTCATTCTCACCAAGAGTAGAAAGCATTTCATCAGTACGGTTTACGATCCATACCGGCTTGCCTCGCCATTCGACGGTCAACTGTGCGCCTGATTCGATAACACTGATGTCTGCCTCAACCGGCGCACCAGCAGCCAGTGCACGTGCACTGGGAGACATTGAACCAAGAAATTGAACGCCTAATGCAGCGGCACCGGCCGCACCAACAACCGTGGTCGCGGTGGTTAGAAAGCGTCTTCTCTGAACGTCCACGACGATCTCATCGGGCGTTGAAGGATTATCCAAGCTAGCCGACATTGTTACTCCTAAAAATTAAACTAAATTCGTTGTCCGGGCAGGAAAAATAGCGGAGACATCCTCGACGCTAAAACCCCCCTGTAATCGGCGCGTATTATAGCCTAATTGTTCAATTTTGGGGCAATTCGATTGATGCTTTTTGCGATCAATTTTCTATCCGGTGCAGCTGGCTTAAATCGGGTTATCGATATCGATAAATTCATAGCCCAAAGTGTATTTTTGGGCTAAATGCTCGCCCAGTAGCTGTACACCATAGCGCTCGGTCGCGTGATGACCCGCTGCAATGTAGTGGACCCCGTTTTCTCGGGCTAAATGGACGGTTTGTTCGGATATTTCGCCAGAAATATAAGCATCTACGCCCTTCTCGATAGCTTGTTCGAAGTAACTTTGGGCCGCTCCGGTACACCACGCAACGCTTCTAACGGGTCGATCACCCCCGCTAATCAGGGTTGGCTCGCGCTCCAGCACTTGTTCAATATGCCTGGCAAAATCTTGTGCGCTGCTGGAATTCTTTAGTTTTCCGACCTGCCCGATACCTTCCTGATTAAGTGCGCCAGTCGATTCCAGACCCAGTTTTGCAGCGAGGCCGGCATTATTTCCATATTCTGGATGAGCATCGAGCGGCAAATGATAGGCGAGTAAGGAAATATCATTGCTCAGCAAGGTATTAATTCGACGCTTACGCATGCCGGTAATAACTGACTTTTCGCCCTGCCAGAAATAACCATGATGAACCAAAACCAAATCTGCCTGCGCCATGACCGCCGCATCCAGCAACGCCTGGGAAGCAGTAACCCCGGAAATGATTTTTTTGACCTCGGCAGACCCTTCAATTTGGAGGCCATTTGGACAATAATCCTTGTACTGACTGACTTGTAGCAACGTATCAGTGTATTCTACGATCTCATTTAATGTTGTCATCGTGGCATAATAGCAGCCAAACTGACGGAATCGAACCTCTTGGGTAAACACGCACTTTTCCTTTTTCAAATGATCGCACTCGGCCTGGCTATCGCCTTGGTCGCTGTTTTCATGCGCCCCGAACTGGTTGGCAGCCGGCATGTGGTCGAAGTAAAGAGTAGTGAAACCCCAAAAGTTTATGGTGGGCGCGTAAGTTATGCCGGCGCGGTCGCCAATGCCGCACCAGCAGTGGTTAACATCACCACTAGCAAACTCGTTATCCGCGAAAGTCAGCCGCGCAACTGGAGTGAATACTTCCAACGCCAACGCGGTGTTCCCGGCAGACCCAAACTCGATGAGGAAAACAACCTGGGCTCCGGCGTGATCGTGGACTCAAAAGGCTACATCCTGACCAGCAGTCACGTCATCAGTGGTGCAGATGACATTCGCGTTAAATTGGCAGATGGCAGCGTATTTGACGCCAAGGCACTGGGTGCAGACCCGGATACCGATATCGCGGTACTTAAAATCGACACCACAGCGCTGACCAGTATTGTTACCGGTGATTCGAGCGATCTTGAAGTGGGTGACGTAGTACTGGCGATCGGTAATCCGTTCAACATAGGTCAAACCGTCACCCAGGGAATTATCAGTGCCACCGGACGTAATCAGCTTGGTCTGAATACCTATGAAGATTTCATCCAGACCGATGCTGCAATCAACCCCGGCAACTCAGGCGGTGCGCTAATCAATGCTTTTGGACAATTGGTGGGAATTAACACGGCAATCTACGGGGTCGACTCATCGCTAGGCATCGGTTTCGCCATTCCGGTAAATCTTGCCAAAGATGTGATGACTCAAATTATTGAAAACGGACAAGTGGTGCGTGGCTGGCTGGGTGTGACTGTTGATGACCCGACTGTCATCAATACCCAGGGCGAAAGTATTGGCGTGCGTTTAAGTAACGTCAACGAAGAAGGCCCGGCATTTATAGCGGGGATGCGCACTGATGATGTCATCACCGAAATTGGCGGTGTCAAAATGGTTGATGTTCTAACAGCGCTTAACCTGATCGCCACCACCGCACCCGGCGAAGAAATGACGATTAAAGGCATCAGAAATCTGGGTCTACCCGAACAACAGGCGTTTCAAACCAAAGTCATGGTTGGTGTGAGACCCTTACAACTCAATAATCCAGCGTAACACCACCAGGGAGAGCAGCATGCCATCATTTGATACCGTCTCGGAATACGACGAGCAAGAAGCCGTGAATGCGGTCGATCAGGCCAACCGTGAAGTTAGCACGCGCTTTGATTTCAAAGGCACTGAGTCAGAGTTCAAACTCGAGGGAAATCTGGTTACTGTAAAAAGTGAGTCTGATTTTCAATGCCAGCAAATGCTGGATATTCTGCAAAACAAATTGACCAAACGCGGTATTGATATCGGCTGTCTGGAGATTGGCGACCCAATACCCAGCGGTAAAAGCGTTTCACAAATCGTGACCATGAAATCCGGGCTGGAATCAGACATGAGCAAAAAAATGGTCAAACTCATCAAGCAACAAAAAATGAAAGTACAAGCTGCGATTCAAGGTGAGAAAGTTCGCGTTACTGGTAAAAAACGCGACGACCTGCAAAAAGTAATGGCGCTGCTCAAAGAATCAAAACTGGGTGTGCCACTACAATTTGAAAACTTCCGCGACTAATAACCCTGCTAGACAGTTTCTGGATTGTCGCTCAATGCTTGCATGAACAGCTGATTTTCCTCAGGTGTACCTATCGTTACGCGCAAGGTTTGATCCAACAACCCACCTTGTGCTGATAGATTCTTGATTAAAATCTTGCGCAGTTTCAGAGCCGAAAAAATTCTGTCCGCCTGGCCTGCAGCGGTTTTAAATAATACAAAGTTGGCCTGACTATCATGGACTTTATAATTAGTCTGACTCCGTAGCTGCTCTATTAATACGTGGCGCTGCTGCTTGATCTCTTCCGCCTGAGCACTGAACACATCAGTATGTTGTAAAGCGAACTCTGCCGTGAGCTGCGTCAAAATATTAATATTGTAGGGCATACGGATTTTATCGAGCTCGCTCATCCATTGCTCTGGCCCACACATGTAACCAAGCCGACAACCCGCCAGACCAAATTTGGAGAGCGTTCTCATTAACAGTAAATTATCATGCTGTAGCACCTCACCCATCATGGTGTCGGCAGCGAATGGAGCATAGGCTTCATCCATAACCACCAGCCCCGGCGCAGCTTTGATGATTTGCAATAACTGCTCACGAGCAAAGCTATTCGCGGTTGGGTTATTGGGATAGGCTAGAAAAATCACCGCAGGTTGATGCTCTTCAATCGCGCTCAACATCTGTTCAAGATCGATCGAAAAATCTTCTTGTAAGGACACCCCATGAAACTTCATACCCGTAATCACCGCGGTTTGCTCATACATCACAAAGCTTGGTATGACGGACATCACGGTACGATCAGGCTTGGCAACCGCCATACAAATAATCTGAATTAATTCATCAGAACCATTACCCAACATGATTTGTGCATCAGCCGGTATTGCCTGGGTAGTTCTCAGTTGCGCAATCAAGTCCTTCGGTTGCGGGCTTGGGTAGCGATTTATAGCCGCTGTTGAGAGCAAATCCAGCCACGGTTGCTTAAGATGCTTAGGCAACTCATACGGATTTTCCATAGCATCAAGCTTGACCATGTTTTCAGCGGGCTGAACGTGATAAGCCGACAGGCTCTGGATTTGATCGAGGATGAGTTGCTTAACTAATTCAGACACGCGCTTAACCCTTGATCCTGTAAGCAGCTGAACCAGCATGCGCATCAAGACCTTCTGCCTCAGCTAGTACCGTGGCAATTTTGCCCAAGGAAGTCGCGCCTTTTTCAGAAACGTTGATCAAGCTACTGCGCTTTTGAAAATCATAAACACCAAGTGGTGATGAAAAGCGTGCTGTGCGTGATGTAGGCAACACGTGATTCGGACCGGCACAATAATCGCCCAACGCTTCACTGCTGTAACGGCCCATAAATATTGCACCGGAGTGGCGAACTTGTGAGGCAATAGACTCTGGATCTGCAACGGATAACTCAAGGTGTTCCGGCGCGATGTAATTAATCACCTGTAAAGCCAGGTTTTCTCCGGGTGTGTCAATTAACAGACCCCGGTTTTTCATTGAGCTGCGAATGATATCCTGACGTGGTAATTGCTCCACCAGACGTTGCATTGCTGACTCTACTTGATCAATAAACTGACTATCACTGGAAATCAAAATCGCTTGTGCCAACTCATCGTGCTCAGCTTGCGAAAATAAATCCATCGCAATCCAGTCTGGATCAGTTTTACCGTCGCAATACACCAGGATTTCTGAAGGACCCGCGATGTTATCGATACCCACTTTTCCGTAGACCATACGTTTGGCGGTGGCTACATAAATATTTCCAGGCCCTACTATTTTATCGACTGCGGGTATCGTCTCGGTACCATAAGCAAGCGCAGCAATAGCCTGTGCTCCGCCAATAGTAAAAATCTCATCGACGCCGGCGATTGCAGCAGCAGCCAGTACCATCTGATCAAGTTCACCATCCGGGCTTGGCACCACCATGACCAGACGTGCGACACCAGCCACTTTGGCAGGAATAGCATTCATTAATACCGATGAAGGATATGCAGCCTTACCACCCGGTACATATAAACCTACGCTGTCCACAGCTGAGACTTGCTGACCGAGGACAGTACCGTCAGGTTCGGTGTAACTCCAGGACTCCAGTTTCTGGCGCTTGGCATATTGCTTGATGCGGTCTGCAGCGGCTTGCAGCGCGGAGCGACGCTCGTCACTGATACCAGCCAAAGCCGATTCTATTTGCACTTGAGATACTTTGAGCTCTGTAGCCGAGCTCAGCTCAACTCGATCAAATTTATTAGTGTATTCAAGTAAGGCTTGATCGCCCGTTGAACGAATATCGGTGATCGCTTTATTGACAAAGCTGACTACATCTTGATCGGCATCATCTTGCCAGGCTAAACGCGCTGCCAGTTGATCCCAGAAATCCGGGAGCGTTGCATCCAGACGTTGAGTGAAATCGTTTTTCAATTCGAGCGACGCTCTCCAACCGCTGCGGCCAGGCGCTCTAATAGAGGTGCAGTATCATCCCACGCCAGGCAGGCGTCGGTCACACTCACGCCATACTCAAGCTCGGCTGGATCAACGATATTTTGTCGTCCAGCAAACAAGTGACTTTCGATCATGATACCCACCAGCGCATCTTCACCGCCTGAGATCTGATCGGCCAGATCATTACCGACGATCACTTGCTTGTTGTGGTCTTTACTGCTGTTAGCATGACTACAGTCGACCATCAAACGAGCCGCCAGATCTGCTGCTTCAAGACGCTCAGCTGCGGCTCTGACATCCTTGCTTTCATAGTTGGTGCCGTTCTTACCACCACGCAAGATGACATGACAGTCTTCATTGCCTGCCGTAAGCACAATGGCAGAATGCCCGCCTTTGGTTACTGACAGGAAGTTATGCGGCTTGGACGATGCACCAATCGCATCAATCGCGATTTGTAAATTTCCATCAGTACCATTTTTGAAACCAATCGGACAAGATAAGCCGGATGCCAACTCGCGGTGCACCTGACTCTCGGTAGTACGCGCACCAATGGCACCCCAACTGATCAAGTCCGCTACATATTGAGGACTGACCGGGTCTAAATATTCTGTCGCCGCCGGCATACCCATTATATTGAGTTCCAGCAACAATTCGCGTGCTTGTTGCAGGCCTTTGTCTATTTTGAAACTGTTATCCATGTCCGGATCATTAATCAGACCCTTCCAGCCAACCGTCGTACGTGGTTTTTCAAAATACACCCGCATCACTATTTCGAGCTCGCCAGCGAGTTTTTCTCTGAGCGGCATCAACTTGTTCGCATAATCCAACGCGGCTTTGGGATCATGAATCGAGCATGGCCCAACAACAACAAAAACCCGGTCATCTTTTCCATGCAAAATGTCATGTATAGCGTTGCGTGAAGTCGCGACCGTGGTGGCAGCATTTTCAGTAATCGGTAAATCATTCAGTAATTGTTCTGGTGAACTGACCTTGGTAATTCCTACTATGCGCAGATCATCTGTATTGATGACCGAGTTTGCTGCACTCATGCTGCTTCTACTCCCGCCCTGATGTGTGAAATTAGTGTTTTTACTGCTTGCTGCTTCATTTTCATGGATGCCTTGTTAACGATTAGTCGCGAACTGATGTCAGCGATGTGTTCTAGAGGCACCAACTCGTTCGCTTTAAGGGTACCGCCAGTATCAACTACATCGACAATGCAATCAGCAAGACCAACCAGCGGCGCTAGCTCCATCGAACCGTATAGCTTGATGATCTCGACTTGCTTGCCTTGTGCCGCAAACCAGTCTCTGGTGGTATTAACGAATTTAGTCGCCACCCGCAAGCGCGTTTGTCGCTCCAGATCCACATCAGGAGGTCCGGCCAGCATCAATTTACATTGTGCGATTTTCAGATCCAGCGGTTCATACAAACCGTCACCACCGTGTTCGTCAATCACATCTTTGCCTGAGACACCCAAATCAGCCGCACCATACTGCACATAGGTAGGCACATCAGAGGCACGCACCACCAGTAATTTAATCTGCTCATGATTGGTATCGAGAATTAACTTGCGGCTCTTGTCCAGGTCATCAACTGGACGTATGTCGGCGTGCGCCAACAGTGGCAGGGTTTCTTTGAGTATGCGGCCTTTAGACAAGGCAATGGTAAGTGGGCTGTTCATAGAGCGTATAGTAACAAAGATTATTCGGTGAAAGTGGCGACTTTTGCTATGCCATGCGGCGGATAGTCGCTCCCACTTGCATCAACTTTTCTTCGATACGCTCATAACCCCGATCAATATGATAGATACGGTCAACAATCGTATCTCCTTCGGCCACCAGTGCGGCAATAATCAGGCTGGCCGAGGCTCGTAAATCCGTTGCCATTACAGGCGCACCGGTGAGGCGTTCTACACCCCTGACAAAAGCGGTGTTCCCTTCTATTCTGATATCTGCGCCCATTCGCTGTAATTCATGCACGTGCATAAAGCGGTTTTCGAAAATCGTTTCAACCACGCTAGCAGCACCTTCAGCAATGGTATTCAAGGCTACGAACTGTGCCTGCATGTCCGTAGGAAAAGCCGGATGTGGTGCCGTGCGTATATCAACGGCTTTCGGTCTTTTGCCATGCATATTCAATTCGATGGTGGATTCACCAACAGTAATCTCGGCTCCGGTCTCACGTAATTTAGCCAGCACCGAATCCAGTGTATGTGGTTCGGTGTTTTTGACCAGGATGCGGCCGCCAGTAATCGCGGCGGCGCACAAGAAGGTGCCTGTCTCAATTCGATCGGGTAACACGCTGTATTCACAACCGGATAATTTTTTAACACCTTCGACGGTAATCGTGGCCGTGCCAGCACCACTGATTTTTGCACCCATCTTGATCAGGAAGTTAGCTAGATCAACCACTTCAGGTTCGCGTGCGGCGTTTTCGAGTATGGTGGTTCCTTCAGCCAGACAGGCTGCCATCAATAAATTTTCTGTACCGGTCACACTGACGATATCGAGCACAATGTGCGCACCCTGCAAGCGCTTGCATTTGGCGTTGATGTTACCCTCTTCCACTTCGATCTCGGCGCCCATGGCACGCAAGCCACTAATGTGAATATCAACCGGGCGAGCACCAATCGCACAACCTCCGGGTAAAGATACAACCGCTTCTCCATATTTAGCCAGCAACGGACCCAGCACCAGAATCGAGGCACGCATGGTCTTGACCAGTTCATAGGGAGCGATATGACTATTAACGGTTGAGGGGTCAACCGAAATGGTCATGTTTTCATCCAGCGTTAATTGCGCACCTAATTGGCCCAGTAGACGCATGGTCGTAGTGACATCACGTAAATGTGGAACGTTGATAATATTGGATTGGGTTTCTGCCAACAGAGTTGCTGAAAGTATTGGCAGCACGGCATTTTTTGCACCTGATATCTGCAGCTCGCCATCAAGTTTATGACCACCGCTAATTAATAGTTTTTCCATACTGACAGCATGTAGTTTTTAGTCCCAATAGGTGGACTATACCGAATGTGATGGAGAGCGTATAGCTTAGTGGCTGAGGATAGATTCGACGCCGTACAGATGGATTAATGAGGAGACTTCAGCAGGTGTATTGGTGCAACTCAACTTGATGTTTTTCTGTCCGGCTTGCCTGGCCCAGGCTAATAACAAGGCTAACAATGCGCTATCTGACCCGCTGGTCTCTGACAAATCAATATTGATGTTGCCGGTAGCTTCGGGCAAGGCATCAAATAAATCCGGAGCCGTGTCTAGTGTCACGGCTCCGGTCAATTGATAACCATTTTCGATTGCTTTAAAAGCAGTCTTGCTCACAAGCTAGTTGCCAGCAGCTTTGGCATCATCAGAACGAAGCCTGGCAATTAAAGCATCCAGACTCGTATCTTTAATCTCTTTTGAAAAAGAGGTGCGATAGCTTTTGATGAAACTCAAGCCATCAATGACCACGTCGTAGACCAACCAGTCGCCATCTTTCAAGCGCATCTCGTAACGCACTTCGTGATTGGGCTTGCCACCACCCTGCACAAATTCCGAGTAGACCTTGGCATAATTCTCGTCAATCTTGGTGCGCTCTGGATAGTAAACAACCTTCTGTCCAGCGAAGTCTGTCAATGACTTGGTGTAGGTGCGAGCAAGCAGACCTTTATAAGCATCTACAAACTCGGCACGCTTTTCTTTACTGGCTTTTTTCCAGTTCTTACTCAACGTTAGTTTACTCATTGCCTGGAAGTCGATCATAGGCAATACCATTTCATTCACCAGCGCATTTAACGCTTCTGGCTGGTTCTTGACTGCGCCATCATTGGCTGACAATTGCTCAAGTACTTTTTGAGTTTGTTGCTCCAGTGGCAAGGCAGGGTTTACGCCTTCTTCTGCAATTGTCACCAAAGGTAAACTCAGCAGTGCAAGACTAATTAGTAGTGTTTGTACGGTTTTCATATGATCTCTCCTTTACTCTTCATCACCCGATGTAAGATTGACAAGAACCTGACCTACAAGTTCCTCTAAAACCATGGCAGATTGTGAATGCCTGATCTTGCTCCCATCTTTCAATGTTTCATCCTCGGCACCCGGCTCCAGGGCAATGTATTGCTCACCTAACAAGCCTGCTGTGTAAATACTGGCAGAGGTGTCTATCGGCAGGAAGTTGGTGCCTGAGTTAATCGCCAGTACCACCTTGGCTTCCAACTCTTCAGGGTCATAAGCCACCTCTTCTACTCGCCCGACTTTTACTCCGGACAAGGTCACCGGTGCACGTGCGCGCAGTCCGCCCACATTCTCAAAATAGACATTGACTCGATAGACTTCTTCTTTTTTATAGGAAGAGAAGTTGCTCATTTTCAGAGCCAACGCAAATAAAGCGATGATGCCCAATATGACAAACAATCCTACCCATGCTTCCTGAGTTCTTGTAGTTCTCATTATTAAATTCCGCCAAACATTAAACTGGTTAAAATAAAATCAAGTGCCAATACGGCCAACGAGCCATTGACTACGGTACGTGTCGTCGCACGCCCCACCCCTTCTGAAGTTGGAATCGTGTCATAACCTTCAAACACTGCAATCCAGGCCACGACAATTCCAAAAACAATACTCTTGTAGATGCCATTCATAGCATCATTATACCAATCTACCGAAGTCTGCATTTGTGCCCAGAACGAGCCGCTGTCGACCCCTAACAAGCCAGCACCGATGAACCAGGCACTTAAAATACCTACCACACTGAATAATACGGCTAATAGCGGCATTGCGATCACTGAGGCTAAAAATCGTGGGGCAATAACGCGATGCACCGGATCGACTGCCATCATTTCCATACCTGACAACTGCTCTGTGGTTTTCATTAAACCAATTTCTGCCGTCAGCGCCGAACCGGCACGCCCGGCAAACAACAGTGCTGTAACCACCGGCCCCAACTCGCGTAGCAAAGTTAAATTGACCGTCACACTCAAGGCGCTTTCGGCACCAAAACGTGAAAGCGTCATAAAAAATTGCAGCCCTAACACCATACCGACAAACAAACCCGACACCAAAATAATAGTCAGCGACAAAACACCAACCGAATACAATTCTTTAATCAATAAACCGGGGCGCATTAACAGCGCAGGCAGCCCCGTTAGAATCTGGATAAAAAATAGAAAACCGCGACCGACACGCTGCAGTATCTCCAACCACCAGACTCCAACATTGGCTAACAGATTAACCATGCTTCACGCCCAGGTCTTCAGCGATAGGTGCTGTTGGATAATGAAAGGGTGCAGGCCCGTCAGGTCGGCCTTGCAAGAATTGTTGTACCCATTCTGAATCGGATTGTTGTAATTCATCCGGCGTACCAGAGACCACCACTTTGCCGTCCGAAATAATGTGGCAGTAATCGGCGATCGAGAGTGTTTCGGCAACGTCGTGCGAAACCATCAAACTGGTGATACCCAAGGCATCGTTCAGCTTTTTAATCAACGTTACCACCGTAGACATGGTAATCGGGTCGAGACCGGTAAACGGCTCGTCGTACATAATCAAATCAGGGTCCAGCGCAATTGATCTTGCCAGTGCCACACGTCGCGCCATTCCGCCAGACAGCTCGCTCGGCATCATGTCTATTGCACCACGCAAGCCGACTGCCTCCAATTTCATGGAAACCAGATCACGCAACATGGGTTCGGGTAATTTGGTGTGCTCGCGTAACGGGTAGGCTACGTTTTCATAAACGCTTTCGTCGGTAAGCAAGGCACCGCTTTGAAAGAGCATGCCCATGCTTTTACGTAAGGTAAATAAATCATCGTGGCCCAGTTGCCCAACTGATTTTCCATCGACATGCACAGTGCCCTGCTCAGGCATGAGCAAGCCACCTATCAGTTTTAATAAGGTAGTTTTACCGGTGCCACTAGGGCCCATAATAGCCGTGGTCTTACCTTTGGGTACGGCCAGGTTCATGCCGTTAAAAATCTTTCTTTGGCCGCGCGAAAAATGCACGTCATCGAAAACGATGTACTCTTCCATAGGACGTAGCTTGACATACCACTGCTACTAATTGAAGAGTTCTTATGTAACAAAAAAGTGTAACAAAAAAGCGGCCGAAGCCGCTTTTAGTAAGCTATTGTATCATTGAGGTTTAATCGATCACTTCAAACGATAAAGCCGTACCGTCTACACCGGTAATTTTGATCTTTTTGCCGGCTTCCGTATTAGCGCCACGAATAATCCAGCCGCCATCTTCGATCTTGATTCTGCCCTTGCCATCGACCACCGCATCTTTTAGCGTGAATTCACGACCAATGTACTGGTGTCCGCGTTGATTTAACGCCGGTTTATCTGAGCCTTCGGGTATACGTTTAATTAATGATCGTGCTGCGAAAGTCAGTAAGACTGTTGTAACCGCAAATATTGTCAATGAGACAGCAAAGCCCATTTCCGGCATGAAGAATTTAAGCAGCGCAACAACACCTGCAGCGATCGCTGGTCCGACCAGGTACATACTCATGGAAGTGAGCTCTATACCTGCCAGGATGGCAGCGAATATCAACCAGTGCCAAAAGGTTATTCCACTAAACATAGTCAATTACC
>CALISW010000212.1 GCA_938041655.1 uncultured Thiotrichales bacterium
AGTAATAAAATCAGCATGACTAATTTGACCACCAGGCTGGCGTCCATAATCAAACTTAACAATGACATATCAACTGACACTACCCATCTCCTCTAGTAAATTTTTCGGCAATCTTATTGGCTTTAATGTTTCGGGGTGTACCGAGGCGACTTTTATCAAACCGCGCACCAGACACTCTTCACCGCGAAACAATTGTTGTTCAAAGGTGAATGATACCCGTCTGTTGGCATGTAATGTAGAGCGCACCTCAAGGCTTTCATTTAATCTAGCTGCTTTTAAATAATCCAGTTCCGAGCGGGTCACAACGAACATCAAGCCGTCAGCCGCCAGCACATCCAGTTCATACCCCAGTGCTCGCAGCCATTCGGTACGGGCACGTTCAAAAAATTTGAGGTAATTGGCGTGGTAGACAATGCCACCGGCATCGGTCTCTTCATAGTAGACCCGTATCGGCCAACTGAACGTTTCAATCGCCATTTACCAACTCCCCCTGTATACCATTGACAGCTGCCTGTTAAAAAGTTCAGTCGTCTGTTTGTTCAGGCGCATCATCAAACAGATCGGCGGCTGGCATGGCATCACGTTTGGGCGGATTTAAGCCCAGATGCAGCCAGGCGTTACGGGTAGCAATTCGCCCCCGCGACGAACGCATTAAAAACCCCTGTTGAATCAGATAAGGCTCGATCACATCTTCTATAGTACCGCGCTCTTCACCGATAGCAGCAGCCAGTGATGCTACCCCGACTGGGCCACCATCAAACTTCTCGATCACAGCCAGCAGCAGGCGCCGGTCCATATGATCAAAGCCATGGATATCAACATTGAGCATATCCAGCGCTTTGATGGCGGTGTCTTTGGTAATGTTGCCGTCACTTTTGATCTCGGCATAATCACGCACCCGGCGTAACAGGCGATTGGCGATTCGCGGTGTGCCACGCGCACGGCGGGCAATTTCAGCCGCGCCTTTGGCATCACAGTGCAATTCCAGAATATTGGCAGAACGCTGGACGATACTGGCAAGGTCTTTACTGTTGTAAAACTCCAACCGTTGCACAATACCGAATCGATCGCGTAGTGGTGAGGTCAACAGGCCGGCACGAGTAGTGGCACCCACTAGCGTAAAAGCGGGCAAGTCCAATTTGATCGAGCGCGCCGCGGGACCTTCGCCAATCATGATGTCGAGCTGATAGTCTTCCATGGCCGGGTAAAGAATTTCTTCTACAACTGGACTGAGGCGATGAATCTCGTCGACGAACAACACATCACCCTCTTCCAGATTGGTTAGCAGTGCTGCCAGGTCGCCGGCTTTTTCCAACACCGGGCCGGAGGTCTGGCGCAAGTTGGCGCCCATCTCGTTGGCTATAATATGTGAGAGCGTGGTTTTACCTAAACCGGGCGGGCCAAAGATCAGGGTGTGGTCCAGTGCATCACCACGTTTGCGGGCTGCACCAATAAAAATTTCCATTTGCTCACAGACTTGTGGTTGCCCAACATAGTCTTCGAGCGTTTTTGGGCGAATACTTTTATCAAAACGTATTTCCTCTTCATCGAGCTCCGCATCTATTAAACGTGACTCACTCATAAGCGCATCTTCAATGCTTGCCGGATCATTTCTTCACTGCTCAAACTGTCGTCTTCTACTTTGGCAATCATGCGGCTGGCATCCTGCGGTTTATAACCGAGTGCCAACAATGCCTCTGTGGCAACTGCGGTACGCTCCATCATGCCGCCGCTACCAGCTACCTTTGGTTGGTCTTTACCCGCTTCTTCGGCCACTTTGCCGAGCTTGTCGCGCATCTCTACGATCAGACGTTCGGCGGTCTTTTTGCCGACCCCGGGTATGCGGGTTAGTGCGACAGCGTCTTTTTCAATAACGTAACGAGCAAAGCTTGCAGCATCCATGGCGGATAAAACACCCAGCGCCATTTTGGGGCCAACACCATTAACCTTGATCAGGTTACGGAACATGGCACGCTCATCAAGACTGGAAAAGCCATAGAGAATGTGTGCATCATCGCGCACTACCAGATGAGTGACCAACACCAACTGTTCGCCGACCTCGGGTAAGTTATAGATTGTCGACATAGGCGCTTCGACTTCGTAGCCGACTCCTGCCACATCAATCATGAGCATCGGTACTTGCTTGGCAATCAACGTGCCGCTTAAACGACCGATCATGATTTAACCGCCCGACGGGTTTTCATGGCTTCGAGTCGATCCCGGGTGTGCCCGGTGTGTGCGTGTGATAAGGCCACTGCAAGAGCATCGGCTGCATCCGCTTGTTGCTTGCCTTTGAGATTTAGTAGTAACTTGACCATGTGCTGTACCTGTTCTTTTGCTGCGCCGCCGGTACCAACCACGGCTTGTTTAACTTCTTTGGGTGAATACTCAGCAACCAGTAAACCACGATCCACACCAGCACAAATAGCTGCGCCACGTGCCTGCCCCAGCTTGAGCGCCGCGCCGGCACTGCGGGCCATGAATACATTTTCTATCGACATTTGATCTGGCTGCCACTCTTCAATGATGTTGCCCACCTCGGCAAAAATCTTGCCGAGCTTGTCGGGCAGACTGTCACCTTTGAGGCGAATCGCGCCACTAATGATATGTATGCTGTCCCGGCCGTTACTGTCAATCACACCATAACCGGTGATCAAGGAACCCGGGTCGATGCCGATAATGCGGGTCATGCCGCTAGATCGATTGCTAATAATCAGGCACTCATCGCTTCCAGAACTTCGTCTGGAATGTCAGCGTTGGTAAATACTTCCTGAACGTCATCAAGATCTTCGATCACTTCAACCATGCGCATGACTTTTTCGGCAGTTTCAACATCCAGCGGCGAGAGGTTTTCTGCCTGCATGGTGACTTCCGCGTTATCCGGTACCAACTCGGCTGCTTCCAGCGCTGCTTTGACCGCCTGATAGTCTTCCGGCGTGGTCATGACGTCGATCGACTGATCTTCATGCGAGACCACATCGTCCGCACCGCCTTCGAGCGCGGCTTCCATGATGGTGTCTTCATCTGCGCCCGGGGCATAACTCAAGATGCCCTTTTCATGAAACATGTAGGCGACCGAACCGTTGGTACCCAGATTTCCACCTGCCTTGGTAAAGGCATGACGTACTTCAGAAACGGTTCGATTAATATTGTCGGTCATGCAGTCGACTATTACTGCGACGCCACCCGGGCCGTAACCTTCATAACGCACTTCTTCGATAATTGCGCCACCTTCCAACTCACCCGCCCCTTTCTTGGCCGCCTTATTGGCAGTGTCTTTGGGCATATTGGCAGAAAAGGCTTTTTCCAGTGCCAAGCGCAGACGTGGATTTACATCCGGATCAGAGGATTTACCCTCACGTGCGGCAACGGTAATTTCACGAATCAAACGGGTCCAGACTTTTGCTCTTTTCTTATCCGTCGCCGCCTTCTTGTGCTTGATATTCGCCCATTTACTATGACCAGCCATATTTTCCGCATTCCACCGATTGAATTGAGCAAATTTTAACATAAATACTGGCGTTGTTATTTGATTCGAGCGATTACAAAATGCCTGCAAGAAGCCCGCTGATGGCATAAACTAGTCCTATGAGATACGCAAACATCACGGGCTGGGGCAAATGCTGCCCACCCGCCATACTCGACAACAAAGATCTGACCACTTTTCTGGATACCGACGAAGACTGGATCCATAAAATGACCGGGATGCGCGAACGTCGTATCTCGCATGTGCACGTCGATGAACTTGGCGCAGTAGCGGCGGCTCAAGCGCTGGCTGCTGCTGGTAAAACCCCCGCTGATGTCGACACCATTATCTTTGGTAGCACCACTCCCGACATGCTGGCACCTAACTCTGCCTCGGGTGTACAAAAAATGCTCGGCTGCCAGAATGCATCGGCGATGGACTTGAATACCGCCTGTACCTCCGGCATGTATGGCTTGAGTGTGGCGACAGCCATGATCCGCAGTGGGGTAGTAGATAGTGCACTGGTACTTGGTGCTGAGACTATCTCGAAATTCATGGAT
This sequence comes from uncultured Thiotrichales bacterium, assembly GCA_938041655.1. GTDB lineage: Bacteria > Pseudomonadota > Gammaproteobacteria > CAZUMV01 > CAZUMV01 > CALIRD01. The sequence goes on from CALISW010000212.1 coordinate 4,027, forward strand.
TGGGAAGATCGCAGTGTCGCTATCCTGTTTGGCGATGGTGCTGCGGCGTTTTATTTGGAAGCCAGCGATGAACCCACCGGAGTGATAGGCGAAACGCTGGGCTGCTATGCCGATGTTCGTGAAATTCTCTACGTCAAAGGCTGGGGCGGACGCTTTGCCAATGACGGCTGGCTAACCGGTCAAACCAGGTGGGATTTTGAGGGTCAGGAGATTTTCAAAAAAGCTGTTAAAGGCATGTCTGTAGCCGTGAACGATACCTTGGCA
>CALISW010000213.1 GCA_938041655.1 uncultured Thiotrichales bacterium
TACTGCACATGCATCGCTTTTGACACTCCTGGTTATGGACTTTCAGATGACATAGACGCAACTACACCGGTTATGGATGATTATGTGCCGCCAGTGCTTGAGGCAATCGGCTTGCTCAATATCGATAAATTTGCCGTATACGGCGTGGCTACAGGTGCACAGCTGGCGATTTCACTCGGTAAAATGGAATCTGAGCGAGTGTTGCTGATCCTGTTAGATACCAATGGGCACTTAACTGAAGCTGAAAAAATCAGCACGCTTGATGGTTATATGCCTAGTACCCAAGCCATTCGTAGCGGCGGACATTTACTGACGTATTGGGATATGGTCAGGTGCTTATTTATTACATTTCCTTGGCAATCTAGTACAGCTGCGCAAAGAATTATCGGTGAAATGCCGCCTGTAGACCTTATTCATACAGTCTTTCTACGCTACCTGAACGCTGGCGCAAACTACGCCAAGGCTTACAAAGCAGCCTTTGATACTGAGTCAGCTGATCATTTAAAAGGTCTTACAGTCCCTACTTCAATTATGCGCTGGAAAGGCAGTATTGTCTTACCATGGACTGACGCACTTCTTGAATTTGACCTGCCTGAGAATTTCACTACATTACATGCGGATAAATCACTCGAAGAGAGGTTTAATGTACAACTGGAATACATTAAAAAACAATATGTTAACGACCATTATTCACCTAGTATAGAGCTGGAAAACACCGCGTACACAGTGAATGCTTATGCCGGAGAAAATGTTACGTTGCACCTTAAGAAAAACCTCTCAGGAACTGGTAACCCTGTCATTTTATTACATGATTTGGGTCAATCGAGCCGACAATTACTCGACCTGAGTGCGTCTCTTGATGGCAATCGCCCATATTACATTATTGATCTACCGGGGCATGGTGCTTCACTAGACATGCCCAGTTCCACCTATGACTCATTTGAGTCTTATTCAAAATCAGTTTTAAGTGCTGTTAACACCCTGCCACTCAATACAGTCGATATTATTGGTATTGGTTTCGGCGGCATGATTGCTGCAGATTTATGCGACAAGATGGACAATACTAATTTAGTCCTGGTTGATCCCGTTAGTGATGCGCTTGATGAACATATAGATCTATCACCTGCATACGACGCGGCGCATCTTGTTAGAGCCTGGAGCAAGGTCTTTAATAGTGAATTCTATAGCCCATACAATATTATGACCGCGGACACATGTCTTTCGGGTGATGCAGATATACGACCTGAAGAATTGCATCTGAAAGCCCATGATCTACTTATCTTAGGCAATAAATTCAATACTATAAAAGCTCTGGAACAAGGTTTTAATTGGAACAAAGTACTGGGTAAGAATGATTCAGTTGTTATCGGTCACTCAAGCAGGCAATCCACAATGAGTAAAAGCTCCCTACTCCAGATGCAAACAAAGCCTGTATCTTTAAGTGAGGATCGAACACTCTGGATGTCACAACTAGGAATGATTAATTAACTAATAAGACAGCCCGTTTCTATATAACGGAGCTACAAAAGATTATAGTGTTTGAGCGTGACTGAAATATGGAATTGATCGCCGCGGTAAGCTGGCAACTATTAAGCAGTGTGCTTACGCAGCTCGTGAACCAGCTCCATGGTCATGGTGGTAATAACATTCATAGCCATTATGTTATTTTTTTCTATGAGCAATCGTTTATCAAGCGCTGATGCCAGACTGCCGACATCCGAAAACCCATAGCTTCCAGCCGATCCTGCGAGCTTATGTACGATCAACCTTAAGTCGGTAAAGTCATAAATCGATGTTTCATCAGTAATTTGATTAAATTTATCAAGCTCAGCAGTAAGCTCATCAATTTTCTCATCAAATGACTCTACGTAGCGTGCAAGCAATGCTTCACGCTTTTTAGCGAATGATTCGTTAGTCATTAAGATGTTCTTCCAACCTGGTAATTAATTTTTCACGGTCAATCGGTTTTGATATGAAATCAGAACAACCTGCACTCATCGCTTGCTTGACAATAGCTTCACCTGAGCTGGCCGTTAGCATAATTACTTTTCCATTATAGCCTGACTCTAATACTTCTTTAGTGAGCTCAATACCATCAGCCTCACGAAAGTTATGATCCATAAGGATCATGGCTGGCTGGTGGTTTGCCAGCTCAGCCTTGAGTTCGCTCTGAGACATCGCTATTAATACATCGTAGCCCGCTTCTTCAAGATAATAAGCTATCAACGGAACCAGATCTTCATCATCTTCTGCCAGCAATATTTGTTTGTTGTCGTTCATCTTCGCATCTCCGTTCAAGTCGGATGCAATGACAGCATTAGTGGTTGGTACTGTTACTGTCACCGCAGTACCTTCGCCCAATTTCGATTGGATTGACAATTCTCCACCCATCAGCGTGACAAGCGTGTTTGAGAGTGAAAGACCAATACCCGCACCTTCAATATGACGCGTATGCTTAGCTCTTCCAAAAGGCTGCATAATCGTTACCAGCTCATCTTCAGGTATTCCTATTCCTGTATCAGATACAATGAACTGCAGCTCATTGTCTGCGTAGGTTACTTCGATTGTGACAAAGCCTTCTTGTGAGAACTTAATGCTATTTGTCACGAGGTTTACCAGTACCTGGCACAGGTGTTGCTCGTCAAGCACCAGCACAAAATCCTCTTGGCAGCCATAATGAATTGAAAACTGTATCTTCTTTTTATCGGCAAGCGGCTGCACCAGGTAACTAACACTATCTAGTAGGTCAGATAATTTTACCGGGCTGGTAGATATAGTAGTTTGCTGTATGTCAGCCCTTCCCTGCTCCAGAACATTGTTAATAAGATTCAGCAAGTAAATGCCGTTACGGTGAATGGCATTCGCGTTTGCTGAAATATTAACCCGAGCGTTATCTTCTTCTGTCAGCAATTCCGAGTAACCTAATATACTGGAGAGTGGTGTCTTTAATTCATGTGAAAAAGTAGAAATGAATTTGCTCTTGGCTTCATTTTCGGCGCTAATTTCATCCTTTTGCAAAGAAACCACATTGGCTATTTGTTGTACCTGTTGATGCTTGTCGCGCTGTAGAGACATATCAATTAATACAACATCATACCCAATACCTGTAGGTTTGATAAAGGCATCAACAATCACCCCGTTGGGCATTTCAATGTAGGGAAATTCTTTTTCTATAGTTGGATCAATGCCAACAAGAAAGGGAAATAAATCAGTGGCCTGAGTGTCACTCGTAACCGTATTGGGGTTTGGAAAGTAATATTCGATATTGCCATCAGCTGTCACGAGATGATGTTCGGTATCAAAGCTAAAACCGGCGATGTTAAGACGCTCAACAATAAAGTCATGTACGCTTTCGGACATTGCCGGATCATTTTCAGTCATTACTTTCATCTGCACTAACCTGCTACCACAGCTTCTGCTAATGCCTGGAATACGTCTGCTACTCCGTCACCAGTAAGCGCACTGGTCTTTAACTGATGGCACGACTTATCAATAAGGTCAGCATCTGGCTCAGGCGCTTTTGCCTCGAGATCATTCTTGTTTCCAACCAAAACAAATGGCACTGAGCCAATTTCTTCTACAACACTGCCTTGTAAATTAGTGGCAGAAACCAGAGTCTTTGGCCTTGAAATGTCGTACACGAGAATATAACCGCTGGCACCATCAATATAAGAGCGCTTTGCTGTGGTCAGCTCATCTGCGCCTGCAATATCCCAAATAACCAGCTTGATATCAGTTCCAGTACTGGTGACCAGTTCTTTGGTATCGAGTTTTACGCCAACCGTGGTTAGGTACTCTTCGCTGAAGTGATTATCAACGAATCGATTAATCAAACTCGTCTTGCCTACTGCAAAATCACCGATAATGCATATTTTTTTTGTAATCATTGTTTTGTGGAGCCTTAGTTAGAATCAGCCACGTCGGCAGTGCCCGCGTTCAGAAAGCGAACAGGTGTAAGTTGCAATACCACTTTTGGCTCATTGACAAAAGCACTGTGCGCGATACCAGCTGGAGTGGCACCACTAGGATCGATAATACCTTTTAGCTCCCAAATACCTCCTCTTTTTTCGGCATTATAGACCTGAATATGCTGATTACTGTTTAGTTCATGCATGTACTGATCGACACGCTTGCCCTGCATGCCTTGAAACCACAGGTAAGATAATAGTAGCAAGCCAGCAATAGCCGCTAGTTGCATGCCAATGGTTGCCTTGTCGCTAAACCCATCTGACGCTTCTTCTTTTTCGTCAAAATCAAGTTCCAAAAGCTCACTCATTACTGGATTAATCGAGGCAAGAGTATCTCTATCTCCCGAAAACTCTTTTAGTGTATCGGGTTCTGCAGCATGAATAGTTTCGAGTGTGCTTTGAACATTTTCGAGAAAGTCTGCCGGAGGCGTGCCTTTGACTACGCACGCTAATAATGCGTGCGGTCCGTGAGCGAGATATACCAGTCGCTCTCCGATTGTTACTCTTTGTAAGGCGTCATCATCTTCACTAAAAGAGTCTTTAACGAAACGCTCAATTGCCAGGAACATGGCTGAAACTGCATCTTCGTCTTTTTGTGAGCCACTGAGCGCGCTTACGTGTTGCATAAGCAGGCCAGATTTCTTATCAATTAAAAAAGCCTGTTCAACACCATAATGCATGGTGTTACGCAACAGTACTTCTGCATAACTTACGCCACTTCGTTGCGCCTCAATACGCCACTTTATCGACTGTGGCGACAGTTTGCTCTTGAACATATTGTCGATACGCTCAAGCGCTGAGCGCATGGAGTCGGCAACTGCTTGCCGGATAGCAGGCAACATAATTGGGTAGACAATTTCGGTAACATTGTCTGGATCATTTCTGATGGAAGTTTTAAGGCTAGTAGCAGCAACGGAGGAAAGATGCTCCATCACTTTACTTTGCTCGTCAGGGTTTAGCTTTGAGACGGCGTCTACTAATACTTCGTAGATATCATCACTACGACGATCAAGTTGTTGAACACGAGCGAACACATCCTGTGCTTGCTCCCGGTCAATGCCAACCAGTAGCTTTTGTAGTGTCTCTAAATCGGAATCGTTCTGCTGCTTGGAATCCGTGATGAGTGCAGCGCTAGTTTTTGGATCCGGGTTTTTCATTGCCGATCATAGTTGCGATATTAGCCAGCATTCTCGAAAGATCATTTCTTTCTACTTTTGAACCTTCGAGTTTTTCTGTATTGCTGTTGATCTTTGCCTGAACCTCATCATTTTGAGTGTTGATGAGAGTCTTCAGCTCTTCGTAAACTGAGTTTAACTCGGTTTCCAGTGCCACCAGATTTTCATGATGAGAGTCGTTGCCTTCGGATAACTCTTTATCAAACTTGGTAAAGTCACGTTTTATAGAATTCTGGCTATTCTTGTACTCTTTTAAATGATCTTTAAAATCATCTTGTAACTTTGTGGTTTTGCGCTCGAGTGACTTGATCGACTTTCTTTGCTCTTGAATCTCGGCAAGTAAGGTCTCGTTTTGTCTAGACTGTCTTTGCTCAAGATCAGATACAGCGGATTCAATTCGATTAACCAGTGCACCGACCAGAATATCGCGCACCTGATCAAGTGAGTCAGGCGATGCATCGTCAGTTTGTGGGGTCAGCTTCACAAGGTTCTCTGCGGTTTTAGCCATTTCTACATCCATGTATGTTCAATTAGTATTGTTCGCCAACAATTGTTAAATATAACAACAGAATACCGGTTTAAATGTGATTTGTGTCCAAGTTCTCCAATCGATAGCCGTGCTGGTAGATTGAGTTCAGCATCCAGCCATTCCCTTCTGCTATCTGCAGCTTCTTACGAATTCGACTGACATGAGTATCAACCGTTCGGGTATTCAAGTCCGGGTCTGTGCCCCATACGCTTTCCAGAATATGTCCTCTTGAAAGCGCGCGGTTTACATTGGTAAACAAGAAGGTTGCCAGCTCAAACTCTTTTTGAGTCATTTCGATTCTTTCCTCATTCAGAATGAAACAACTATTGGCGTAGTCGATAGTATACGGAGGCATCTCAACCGTAGGCTTATTGATAAAGTCCTTGCTAAAGCGTCTGGTTGCGGCCTGGATCCTGGCGATCAATTCATTCTTTTGGGCTGGTTTACGAATGTAATCATCCGCGCCGAGCTTTAATGCTCTAACCACTTCGGGTTCGCCTTCAATCTGGCTGAGAAATATAACCGGGACACGCAGCTTTCTTTGCTCACGAATCCATCGTAATACTTCCAAGCCATCCATGTCTGGCACGATCCAGTCGAGTATGATGATGTCGAAACTTTCGTTATTCAGGTGTCTGATCAACGAACGACCATCAGCAAATACTTTGCAGGAATGATTCTCTTCTGACAGCCAGAGTTCTATGAGTGACGATTGAAACTCGTCATCTTCTAGTAGTGCTACGCGTAAACTCAAAATATTTATCCTTCTATGGTGTGTTCAGGAACTGTCACTCACGTCACAGTATTTTGCATTCTAACTTACAATCAACCACTTTACAGGATTATTTTATCTAATAATGAATGGGTTCACCTTTTTAATTGGATTAACTAAGCTAAAAAAATCAGTGGCTTAATCAGGGTTCTTACCAATTTATTTGAAAATCTGTAACATATAATATGAATTAAGCATTATTCGTGCGAAATCAACGTTATTTGACCTCTCCTGCAGTTTTGATTGTTTTTCTAAAATCCGGGTAATAAACAGTGCGAAATTTTGTTTTTCTCATTATTATTTCGCTTCTCCCAACCCTGTAGAGATGCACATGACCGGCACAAAAGCTAAAGAAGTCTATTTTGTTGATGGTAATAGAAGCCCCTATCTAAAAGCTCGAGGCCGTCCAGGTCCTTTTAAGGCCGCCGACATTGGTGTGCAGACTGCCAAGACCCTACTCAGAAGATTACCGGTAGCTGCTGAAGAGTTTGACCAAGTGATTATCGGTAATACGGGTGCAGGACCAACAGAAGCGAATATCGCTCGTGTAATCTCCTTACGTTTAAAAATGGGGGAGCATATCCCAGCCTGGACGGTGCATAGAAACTGCGCCTCTGGCCTGCAGGCGATTGATTGTGCAATGCGCGCTATTAGCACTGGTGAAAGTGATTTGATTCTTGCAGGTGGGGTTGAAGTGATGAGCCATATGCCTCTTATCTGGAAAGAGCCAATGGTGCACTGGTTAGCTGACTGGGGGCGCGCTAAAAGTCCGCTGGCCAAGCTCAAAGTATTGAGTAAATTAAAACTCAAAAACATGGCGCCGGAGTTTGCCATTCTTGGTGGCCTTAGTGATCAGACCGTAGGAATGTCCATGGGACAGACCACAGAGAAAATTGCACGTCGATTTAATATTACTCGAGAAGAAATGGATATCTACGCTGTTGAAAGTCATCTACGACTGACCAATGCGCAAGAAAATAATTGGCTGGATGAGATAACCCCTATCGTTGATAAAAATGGCAAAGCCTACGATAAGGACGATGGCGTTCGACCTGATTCATCTGTGGAAAAGCTGGCAAAATTACGTCCGGTGTTTGACAAGAAATTTGGCAAAGTGACGGCTGGCAACAGCGCACAAATTACTGATGGTGCAGCCTTTGTTGTGATGGCAAGTGCTGAGGCTGTTAAAAAACACAAGCTACCTGTTATTGGTAAAGCGATCGCTACCCAGTGGTCCGGTCTAGACCCCAGTGAAATGGGACTTGGACCTGCCCATGCCATTCCTGCACTGTTAAATGATCAAGGTTTAAAACTTGATGACATTGATTACTGGGAATTGAATGAAGCATTCGCTGGCCAGGTTCTTGGGTGCTTAAGAGCTCTGGAGAGTGAAGAATACTGTAAGGAGTTTTTAGGCCTCAAAAGTGCGTTTGGTAGCATCCCGCATGAAACACTCAATGTAGACGGTGGCGGCGTCAGTCTGGGGCATCCGGTAGGCAGCAGTGGCACGAGAATCGCTTTGCATTTATTAGATGTGCTTAAGAGAAACAACAAAAAGCGTGGTGTAGCTACCCTTTGCATTGGTGGTGGTCAGGGTGGTGCAATACTGCTTGAACAAACAGGGAAAGTGTAATGACTATGAAACATTGGAAGTTGGAAATTGATGAACAAAAAGTTGCTCATCTGACGATTGATGTTGCAGGCAAGAATGCTAATGCATTATCGGGTGATGTCATTTTGGAACTTAAGAAGGCGCTTGATCAACTGAGCTCCGAGTCCCCTGCCGCTATTGTGATTCGTTCGGGTAAAAGTAGCGGCTTTATCGCCGGCGCAGACATCAACGAGTTTGAAACCCTGAACACTGAATCAGAAGCACAGGACTTAATTGGTAAAGCGCATGAAGTCATTAACCAGCTTGATGATTTCCCTGCGACTACAATCGCTGTCATCAATGGGTTTTGTCTGGGTGGTGGTCTTGAATTGGCACTGGCTTGTGATGTTCGAATTGCTGTGAATCAACCGGCTACTCGTCTCGGTTTGCCTGAAGTAAAGCTTGGTCTTCATCCCGGCTTTGGTGGCACAGCTCGCTCGGTAGACACTGTTGGTGTCGTAAAGGGTATGCAAATGATGCTAACCGGTAAGTCCTATAGCGCCTATCAAGCCAAGAAAATGGGTTTGGTACACGAGGCTGTCGCTGAACGAAGCCTGACTAAAACAATACAACAATATCTCGATAGTCCGGTTAAAAAAGGAGCTCCAGGCATGAAAGAAAAATTCATGCGTTCAGGTCCTGGCAGGCTCATTATGTCCAAAATCTTTGCCAAAGAAGTGGCTAAGAAAGCGAAGCAGGAGCACTTCCCTGCTCCCTATGCCTTGATTAAATTATTTAAAGAACACGGTGGCAGCAAAGAATCATTTCTGGAAGCAGAGATTGCCTCTGAAGCATCTTTAATCGTTTCTAAAGAATCACGTAATTTGGTGCGTGTATTTCAACTCAGTGAAATGTTAAAAGCTAAAGGCAAAGCAGTTGATTACAAGGCCGAACGCATACACGTTATCGGCGCAGGTACCATGGGTGGAGATATTGCCCTTTGGTGTGCGCTTAAGGGTATGACAGTAACCGTTGAAGACTTTAATCTGGAAGCCCTCGCAGCTACGGTTAAGCGTGCTGTCAAGTTATACGGCAAACGTTTCCGTGGTTTTGATCATTTGGCAACTGCTGCTAGAGATCGTTTGATTGTGGACTCCAAGGGTGATGGTAGAGCTAGTGCTGATATCATCATCGAAGCCATAGTGGAAAACCTGGATATAAAACAAAAGGTCTTTGCTGAGCTGGAAACCGTTGCCAAGCCCGATGCTATTTTAGCGACCAATACTTCCAGTATTCCGTTGGAAGATATTGCTGCTGGCATGAAAGATAATACGCGCCTGGTCGGCATTCACTTTTTCAACCCGGCAACTATGATGCCATTGGTTGAAATTGTTTCATCAAAAACTACCAAGGCGAAAATACGCGATCAAGCTTCTGCCTTTTGCGTACAGATAGACAAGCTACCACTACAAGTTAAAAGTGCACCGGGCTTTCTGGTTAACCGCGTCTTAATGCCTTATATGCTCGAAGCAGCCTCTATGGCTGAGGAAGGTATTGCCTATGAAACCATAGATAAGGCGGCAACTGATTTTGGTATGCCAATGGGACCGATCGAACTCTCCGATACAGTGGGTCTGGATATATGCGCGCATGTATCTGATGTGTTGGCAGAACCGATGCAGCTCCATGTACCCAAGTCAATTCACCAAAAGGTTGAAGAAAAGAAACTGGGCGTTAAATCCGGTGAAGGCTATTACAAATACAAAGGTCGTAAAGCGATCAAATCAAAGAACTTTGCCAAGCCAACAGCGGAAATGCAGCAGCGCTTGATTGACAAGATTAGTCTGGAGGCTCAACGCTGTCTGACTGAAGGCATCGTGGCTACAGATGATGAGGTGGATGCTGGTATTATCTTTGGCACAGGCTTTGCGCCATTCACAGGCGGTCCGCTACATCATAATAAATATGGCTGATTAGTCGGTCTTTATTACTTCAGTGCCACCCATGTATGGTAGTAGTACCTCGGGAATAACAACGGATCCGTCTGCTTGTTGATAATTTTCCAGTACTGCTACCAGCGTGCGTCCAACTGCAAGGCCTGAACCATTTAAAGTATGCAGCAAGGAAGGTTTTCCACCTTTGGGACGGTAGCGCGCTTTCATTCTTCGGGCCTGATAGTCACCAAAGTTAGAGCACGATGATATTTCACGATAGGCCTGTTGGCCCGGCAACCATACTTCAAGGTCATAGGTTTTAGTCGAGGCAAAACCGGTATCACCGGCACACAGGGTAATAACACGATACGGAAGCTTGAGCTTTTGCAGAATGGTTTCTGCATCCGCAGTAAGCTGCTCGTGCCCTGCTACAGAATCTTCTGGCAACAACGCTTGAACCAGCTCTACTTTTTCAAACTGATGCTGGCGTATAAGGCCACGTGTATCTTTACCATAAGAGCCGGCTTCAGAACGAAAGCACGGTGTGTGACAAACATACTTTAATGGTAATAAAGATTCATCAACGATCTCATCACGCAACAAGTTGGTGACTGGCACTTCTGCTGTTGGAATTAAGTAAAACCCCTGACCGGTTTCCAGTTTAAATAAATCCTCTTCAAACTTTGGAAGCTGGCCGGTGCCATAGAGACTATCTTGGTTCACTATAAAAGGAACGTAGACCTCGGTATAACCGTGATCATTGATATGCGTATCCAGCATAAACTGGGTTAAGGCACGTTGTAATTTTGCAATTTGGCCTTGTAAGACAGCAAAGCGCGAACCGGTTAATTTAGTCGCTGCCTCAAAATCCATGCCCTTAAGGGCAGTGCCCAGATCAACATGGTCTTGCACTTCAAAATCAAACTCAGCTGGCGAGCCCCACGTACGTAGCTCCTGATTATCTTCTTCGGTTTTGCCATCTGGCACAGAGGCATCAAGAATATTCGGCAAACCCATATAAAGTTCACTGATCTCACTCTGTACAACATCCAGCTCTTGCTCGGCTTTATCGAGTTGCGCACCCAGTTCGCCAACCTGGTCAAGAATCGGCTGCGGATCTTCACCTTGTGCTTTGGCTTGACCTATCGCTTTGGAAGTGGCGTTTCTTTGAGCCTGTAATTCCTGTGTAGTGACCTGTATGGCTTTGCGTTGTGTTTCCAGTTCATCGATGCGAGCACGGTCTACAGTTACCCCTCTTCTGGCTAGTTCTGTGATAACCATATCCGGATCATTACGGATTAATTTTGGGTCAAGCATATTCTTAAATTAGTTCTTGAAAGTCGCGCATCTTAACATAGTGAGGAAACTGGTCTGCATGCATTCTTTAAATTTGTTTGGCGATAATCAGACCAAGCCATACAGCTGCCAGGCATAGAAAGACATTCAGCATGATATTCACCACACCACGAGCGATAGCACCCTGATCAAATAAAGTGATTGTCTCAATAGAGAACGCAGAAAAGGTGGTAAATGCACCGAGAACGCCTGTTATTAACAACAAGCGCCATTCCTCGCTTAGCGTCACTTTACTCATGAATAAACCACTTAAAAGACCAATCAACAATGAACCAGAGACATTGACCAATAATGTTCCGTATGGGAAATCCTTACCCAACATGCGTGTTGCACCCAGCGTAGACAAATAACGCAAGGACGCACCGATTGCACCTCCAAACATAACTGCAAGTAACTTCATATCTAATCCTGTTCGCTGAGCATGCTCACAATCGCTGAGGCTTTGTCTAATGACTCTTGGTACTCACCATCCATAGTAGAGTCATGGACAATCCCACCTCCAGCCCAAAAGCGTATCTTGCCATTTTGATACGTCAGTGTGCGGATAGCGATATTCAGCTGCGCATCACCATTGGCATTAATATAGCCAATTGAGCCGCAATACACACCACGCCGATACTGTTCCAGCTCGTCAATGATTTCCATTGCCCTGATTTTAGGCGCACCGGTAATTGAACCGCCAGGAAATGCGCCTCTGATTAAATCTATGCTGGTTCGCCCTGCTTCCAGCGTACCTGACACTGTGCTTACTAAATGATGAACACGAGCATAACTTTCAATAGCGAAGATATGTGGCACCTGCACGCTATGTAATTCGCAGTTTTTACTAAAGTCGTTTCTCAGCAAATCAACAATCATTACGTTTTCAGCGCGATCTTTTTCTGAGTTTTCCAGTCGTTGAATGTTGGCAGTATTGAGTGAATTATCATCAACACGCGGAACCGTTCCCTTGATGGGCTTGCTGGTAGCCTGTTTATTCTCTGCAGAGATAAATAATTCTGGAGAACTACTCAGGATAGTGACAAACGGCAGTTTCAGATAAGCCGCATAGGGTGCTGCATTAGCCTGTCGTAGCCGTTCATAGGCGGCGAACAATGAGCCCTGACACTGCACGGTAAAGCGTTGCGCGTAATTTATCTGGTAACAATCACCTGCAAGAATATATTCTTTAACCCGCTTAAAGCACGCTGCGTATTCTTGTTTTTCAACATCATGCTGGACAGCCTCCAGGGCAAAAAAACTGCGTGGCGATGAATGCACCTTTATTTGTTCAAGTAACTCTCGTTCTAGTTCTTCAGTGCTTTCGTTATCACCTTGAATAACAAGGCTGGATATTTTTAACTGATGATCAATGATTATTGCCCAGTTGTACAAACCTACCGCCATGAGTGGCAAGTCTTCATCATTTTCGGTGGTATAAGGCAAGGCTTCAAACCTTCCGCCGAGATCATATGAGAAATAGCCGAGCGCACCACCGGAGAATGGTAGATCGAGCTCTTTAAATTTGAGCGCTTCAAGTCGCTCATGTAATAAATCCAGCGGATCTTGTTTTGATTCAGTAATGCCGTCTTGATCAGTTATGGTGGTGACTTCATCCCGCGTGACCAAAGTGGAGACAGGTCGGGAGCTGAAAATATCATATCGGCCCATACTCTGTTTGTCTCTGCAGCTGTCGAGCCACACTGCCCATGGTTCATCTGCAAAAACTGAAAATAAATCTGCCGAGTCTGGCTCGTAGGTAAGCTCAATCAGGCGCATCGTATGGGATAGACTTGATGTATGAGAATGAGGTGCAGTAAGGCTGTATTGAACTTGGTATGGGAAACCATCATGTCAGATTTAATAGCCTGTGAACCAAGAGCTAGTTTGTCGACGTAGAATACTTGGTTGTTATTTTTAGTTTTATATTGCTGGCATCTCCCATCACTGTGTCATCAGAAAACTGTATGCCAACATTGTCTAGTTTTGAATCTTTACTGCCATATAAACCTTTTCCCTTTAAAAATACTCTGGCTTTTTCCATTGTGGTTTTGAGTGCTTTGGAATTAGCAAAATCATTGGCGCTTGAAGCGTCGTAAAAAAACTCAGTAGCGGCGAGCTGTCTCTTTATTCCAGTTACAGTGGTACTCGCGCTCGTTGACATACTCTCTAAAGCCTCAGTATTTCCAGCTTGAATTGCAGACATGGTTTCATACCAGGCTCCACTAAGTGCTCGCTTTAGAGTTTCTGGTGCTTCTGCATTGACTACCAGCATCGAAAAAATCTCGCCAGGTAGTTGTGAAGAATCAAAGACCACTCTTGAGCCCGGGGCATCTAGCGCCTGCATCAGGATTGGATTCCATGCGACAGCAACCCCCTGCCCTTGTGAAAGCAGTAACTGAGCAATGTCAGTATCTTTTGTATTGATGAGTTTGACATCGTCCTCTGACATCTCATTCAACTCTAGAGCACGATACAATAAATAATGAGAAACAGAGCCTTCAACCAAATTGATTGTGCGGCCTTTCAAGTTAGCGACGGCAGTACCATTTCTCATGACAATCGCATCATTACCATTGGACGATGAGTCGATAACAATCGCTTCAGCACTTACATTTGAATTGGCAGCGGTTGAGAGCGCTTCAATGTTTCTCATGGTGACCGCTTGCAGCTCACCCGAAGTGAATAACTCAATTGCTTCCTGATGATTATCAATCAGGTTCAGCTCAATCGTAATGCCTTCCTTGTCAGCCCACTTCTTTAAAATACCGGATGAGTCAGCATAGCCCCAGGCTTCCCAGGGCGTATAGTGAGAGTAACCAACATTGAAAGATTTTGCGTTTGAACCTGATCTTGTATTCTGCTTATTACCGTCTGCACCCTCCTCCGGGGAACAGGCGACAATCAATAACAGCACACCAAGAACCAATACAATTTTCTTCAACATTGCTTGATTTCCTAATCCAGTATTTCTAGCGGGAAGTCATCGGTAGCATCATCGGCCTGGCGAATATCTTTAATGCGTTTTTCAGCTTCTTCAGCCATACGATCCATTTCGATAATATTCTCTGCCATTTCGGGTAAGGCTTTTTGACGATACGTGCTGATGTCATTCATTGCAATTTCAACATCGGCGAAGGCTTTTCGTAATACCTCGAGATCGAGTTGAGTACTGGACGCTTGCTTTTGTATCTCAGCACCCTGGGTTTTGAGACGCTCGGCGGTACCAGCGATCAGGCTCTCTGTAGTTTTGTTGATCGCCTGAACTTTCTGCAGAACGACTTTCTGGTTTGCCAGAGCCAGTGCCAACGTTACACCAACTGACAATGCCTGTACGGTGGTGGTCAATGCGCGATTCACACCGCGTATGAGCTCCTTGTTATTTCTGATGATCATTTCAGTCGTCAGATAACCTTGTTGGTTAACTATTAGCTGTTGCTGCAAGTCCTGTATCCGCTGTCGTAACGGGAACAATAATTCTTCAGAAATAAATTTATGTTTCGGGTCATCAGCCAGCAGCTCATTATCAAGCCTGTCTTGTAACTTGTTATCAATCAGTCGAGCAAGCTCTATGGTTTTTTCCAACTTGCGTGTCAGCGAGAACATGGCGGCCTGATCGTCGGTCAGGGTGATGTTGTCACGCTTTAATTGTTCACGACCAGACTCTAGTGAATTAATGATCGCGTCGATGGAGGTTGATGCACTCTCGTAACGCGAAAAGTAGCGCTTTAAGGGTGTCCCTACGCCAGGGATGTAACCAAGAATTCTGGTTAAGAAACCTGAGTTTAAATTAACTTTAGCTGGATCAAGGTCTTCTACCTGGAGTTTCAGATCAACCAGAGACTTGGCAACTTTGCCGCCATCTTCTGAGTCTTTCATCAGCTTGGAGATAGGTTGCTTGAGCATAGCCGAGCGACGTGCAGATTCTTTTTGTAGTTGTGCGCCCATGCTTTCCATGGCTGCTTTTGCTTTTTCTTGCTCTTCGTTTGACGTCATGTCGGTGCGTAAAATTCGTGCGACGACATCTTCCGCCTGGTCATTTAAGCCAGGATCAGAAATTGTTTTAGCTTCTGCACCAACCGTTAACGGATCAGCAAGGTCCAGTTCTTTTTTAATCTTTTCTTTGGTCTCGAATACGAGCGCGCTTTCTTGTTCTGCCATGGTTTACCTCTAGCTTAAGATGATGAATAACTACTTGCTCTCAACGCAAGCGTTTCCAGTTCCTTCATTGCGTCCTCCATATCCATCGAGGCGCGTGATTGTCCGGGATTAATCACAGATATTGCTGCCATGACTTCATCCATTTTGGTCATAGCGGACTCATTCTGAGCCAGCCGTTGCTGCACTTTATCACGTTGATTCTGCAAAAGTCGGTAACGGCCGATCAGAGCATCAAGCTCTTCCTGACCAGTACGTGATTGTGGTCTTGATTGTAAATCGTTTATGCGCTTGGTGATATGTCCTTCGTCAATCACATTGATCGCTTGCCGCATATTTGTGATTTGCTTCAGATTATCCAGTACCGCCAGGAAGACTTGTTCTACCATCGCGTGATAGCGAGTGAACGTAATCTCGCCCTTGTTGAACTTGTTCTCGAGAATATCATTGAAGGCGTTATACTTGTTTTGTAATAAATCGATCTGTTTCAGGCCCTGCTCTTCACGTACCCGTTGCAGTTCCTGACGTAAGTCGATGATGGATTGCCTGGTTTGACCTGCGAGTAATGTATTCATCTCGGAGAGGTAATCACTGACATGTTTTTGTCGGCGTAAGGTATTGTTAAAGATCCAGCTTCCGGCTCCGACGAATAATCCGGTAGCAGCTGCAGCGATAAATAAAGGGCTGCCAGAGAGCAACGCAGCAATACCGGCTACTGCTGCGAATCCGAATGGATAAACTACACTTTTATCCCTGATGGTTTCACGCGCAACCTGTTTGTTGATTGCCTTTGGTGAAAAATCAATCTTTCGGGTTTCTATTTTCTTTTGTTGAGACTTTGAATAGCTGCGTTTTTTTCTCGGCGATCTTTGTTCGCGTCGCTGATCTCTATCTTCGTAATCTCTGTCGCGTCGACGGCTTCTTCTCCTACGGCGAGATTTCTCGTATTTATATCTACCGCTCATATTGGCCCCTTGATTACCGGAATTTCATCCAGCATAAGGTTGTAACCCCCTTGTAACAGACTTACAAGGGCTGCATTTAGTGATGTAAGGCACACGCTTTGTAACGCAAGCGCTACAGGGCGTAGATTTATTGCAATGCCTGAATGCATAATTTAACCTTCGTTTGGGCTTAGACGCTGATCGGCTAACCAGAATCAGGTTCTGATTATATTTGAGGTCGGCAAAAGAGTCATCCCAAGCACACTGATAAGATACGATAAACAACGACATACGGCACAATAATGAGAGAATTAAAAGACCTAGAGCTAATCATTGATTCAGGCATCCCGTTAATTTGCGTAGAAACGGATGATGAGCCACGAGTTGAAGCTGTATTCAAGCGAATATCAACGCGCTTTGACAAGCCACTATATACCTGGTCTGTGGCTACCGGGTTGCAAGGAAGAAGTTCTGGTTCAGATATGCGTATGCGTGAAACAGAGTTACATAAAGTACTCACACATATAAGACAAATGAAGTTTTCAGGTTTATATGTTTTGTTTGATGTGCATTCGCATCTGGAAGAACCCCTAACGATTCGCTTGCTTCGGGAAATTTCACAAAATCAGGATGTCGCCAACACCATTGTACTAGTCGCACCAGAACTGGATGTGCCGCAAGAGCTGAAAGCGAATTCGGCCAGCTTTGAATTCTCATTGCCATCCGAAGAAGAGCTGGAGGTCATGATTGGTGAGGTCAGCAGAGAGTGGGG
The DNA here is from genome assembly GCA_938041655.1 of uncultured Thiotrichales bacterium. Lineage (GTDB taxonomy): Bacteria > Pseudomonadota > Gammaproteobacteria > CAZUMV01 > CAZUMV01 > CALIRD01. Next base: position 17,179 of record CALISW010000213.1, read on the forward strand.
ACTCAAAAACAAAAAAAGTGTTCAAGCTAAACGTGAAGTTATAGACGCCTTGATAAGAAACCTGCGTGGCTTGACTACAACGGATGCCAGACGCCTCGTAACCAACGCAATTTATGATGATGGTGTACTGGCAGAAGAAGATCTGGCGGAAATCACCAAAGCAAAATACAAACTGCTTGATACTGACGGTGTACTGTCCTTTGAAATGGATACTGCGCGATTTAATGACGTGGCCGGATTGCGTAAATTAAAGGCCTGGTTGGACCGGCGCAAAAAAGTATTCCTGGCTACTGACGCACCTAAAGGCCTCGACCCCAGCAAGGGCATCTTGTTGTTAGGTGTTCAAGGTGGTGGCAAAAGTTTGGCTGCTAAATCGGTTGCTGGTTCCTGGGGCATCCCCCTCTTACGCCTTGATTTTGGCACCCTGTACAACAAATATTATGGTGAGACTGAACGCAACTTGCGCCAGTCACTCAAAACAGCGGACGTGATGTCACCCTGTGTCTTGTGGATTGATGAAATTGAAAAAGGCTTATCTACCGAGGGCGATGATGGTGGACCATCTAAACGAATTCTGGGAACCTTGTTAACCTGGATGGCAGAGCGTGAAAGTAAAGTGTTTATGGTGGCTACGGCGAATGACATTGAAGCCCTACCCCCGGAGCTATTACGTAAAGGCCGTTTTGATGAAATATTCTTTGTCGACTTGCCGAGCGAAGATGTACGCCGAGAAATCTTCAGAATCCATATCGACAAACGAGATCAGGATTCAAGTACGGTTGATCTGGATGCTCTGGCAGCAGAGTCTGAGCTATTCTCCGGTGCTGAAATTGAGCAGGCTGTAGTGTCAGCGCTCTATAGTTCTCATGCAGTTGACGAGACACTATCAACTGAACATATCAGCAATGAAATCTCTGTGACTAAGCCTCTGGCAGTCTTAATGTCAGAGAAAATTGAGTATTTGCGCGAATGGGCGTCTGAGCGTACGGTACCTGCTGACTAACAATAAATAACTCGTATGTTTGCTAATCCCACATTGCGCCTGGCTCTAGGCGCAGCAATGATTAGTTTTTCCCCGATCTTTGTGCGCCTGGTTTCTGTTGAAGCAGAAGTCTCTGCTTTTTACCGCGTCTTTTTTGGTGCCATCATCCTCGTCTCTTACCTTCTCTTTAAAAATGAGTATCAACGAGTCAATAAACAGTTTTTATTAATCATTGTATTGGCAGCATTTTTCTTCGCACTGGATTTAGGCTTCTGGCACAAAAGCATTCACTATGTCGGGGCCGGCTTATCTACCTTATTAGCTAACTTTCAAGTAATCATACTAACCATCGTCGGCTTTCTCTTTTTTAAAGACAAGCCGACACTGCTAAAACTAACCGCTATACCACTCGCCTTGTTTGGGCTATTCCTGATATTGGGGACAGGAGATTTAAACTCCAAAGGATACTTGGCGGGCGTCATATTCGGATTGCTGACGGCAGTGAGTTATGCCGGTTATATCCTGTGCTTACGCCAAGCAAGAAGTGGAGATGATGCGCATATCACCACACTTCAGGAAGTCACAATGGTGACTGTTTTTACAGTAATAATGCTTGGAGCGTATTTATTAGCGAATAATATTTCTTTTGCATTACCGGCAGAAGATATTGGCTGGATGTTTTTATACGGACTAATTTCCCAAACCATTGGCTGGCTATTAATCACATCAAGCCTGCCTTACTTGCCCACCTCACGCGTTGCATTGATCTTGTTGCTACAACCAACACTTGCGTATGTGTGGGAAGTGTTGTTCTTTAATCGTCTGGTCACACCACTTGAAGCTACAGGTGCATTAATTGCAATGGTCGCTATTTACATTGGATCACTCGAAACGAACAAAACTAGATGATAGAGTCGATTAGCAGTTACAATGATCGCGCCCTCCATCACAGGTGATTTATGTGTAGACTCGCTTCAATCGCAATCCTTATCTTCATTTCAGCTTGCACCAACAACCTGCAAGGCGTTAACAAGAATTTAGTAAATCAAAATACGAGTATTGCAGCCGTAGAATTCAAACGCGGCAATATTGTGGTTGCAGATATCGATCGAGCGCTGACCATTTACAGAGACATATTGGGTTTCAGTGTGGATCGAATATCTGACCCAACCAATGAGTCTTACTCCTATCCGGTGTTTGATATTCCTAAAGAGGCGACATTGAGATTCGCCACCCTGTCTACACCCACTCAGTCGAGAACCTTGGCCATGACTGAAATCACGGGCATAGAGATACAAAAACCCACGCCCCCGCATATGGCGACAAATGTTATCCGTGTCAGCGACATGGAAAACGTAATGAGAAAAATAGAAGCGTTAGGACTGAAAACAGTACGAGAAGAAAGAGCAACAACTCCCGAAGGTATCACGTTTATTGAAAGAGCTTTTGTTGATTATGACGGGCATTTGGTTGTTTTGTATGAGTTACTTGCCACTACTATTAACTGAGCAAATGGTTTTATAAAAATGAAAGAAATACCTCAAGATAGACACCTTATAATAAAAATAACTGCAGTTGAGGATGGGCCACATGAACTAATGCAGTCACTGCCCAACTATTGCCGCATCTTTAGAAGATTGAACCATTCAGATGGTTCAGAATATTACCTGGCAGAGTTGTTGAATACTATTGAGGTTGGCACAAAGAAAATTGAGTATGTTGTAGTTGGCTCGAGATTTACTGACGGCTCCATAATGCCAGAAATTGAAGGTCTTCCTATTAATATCGCTTATGTTTTAGATCATTCAATTCTATATGAACAAGATATGGATTTTGCGAAATGTGAGTTTTGTGGGATGGGTGAATGTTCTGATGTGACAAAAACATTTGATCCCGAAAACATAGCTTGAGTTTCTACCTGAACACAGAAAGTCATGATATATCGAATAATTGCAATGAGACTTTACTTGAAAATTCAATTAAACGAAATCTCATGGAATTATTCCAACTCTCATATCTAGTAAATATTGATATAGTGCCTCTTCGTTGTGAAATCGTACTTCTAACACTAGCTCATTCCTATTCAGATAAAAACAATCCCAAACACTTTCATCAACCCTTTTAACTTCGCGATAGTCTGGAGCACTTGCATCTACTAGCTTTCCAGTGACAGATGAAGTTTGCGTTTCATTTCCATCGAATGTCTCTTTGTCCAAATAATTGAAGTTTTTTGAACCTACTCTTTCTAATAACTCTGAAAGCACACTAGTAGCATCTTGCAAACGTAAAAGATACTCGTCGTAGTTCTTAATAGGCTTCTCAATTAGAGTAAACATACTAAGGATGTCCTTCGGCAATAGTTTTGTCCATTGTGATAGTTTTATTTCCGGCAACTGTTTTGCTTCGGAAAAGGAGTTTCGCCACAGCTTGAGCAATTTAAAGTTACTGGAATCATACTCACTCAATAACATTTCGATAGAGTCATTAACACCAATAACGCAACATTGATTCTCTGGATACCCTTCCGGTTTAAGTAGTAAAACCCCGTTATCAATGTCACCATGTTCAAGGCCCACATTATTGGCTGTAAAGCTGTAGCGTTCAGCTATTTCGGCAATACCAAGGCTTTCAAAAATATCCATTACCTAATTATCCCTCCGAATGTAAAAATTTTATCTTGTTTCCTATCATATCGGCCGCACTGTTTTCTGCTTTATATTGTATTCCATGACCTGGCTGATCGAACCAGGGTGTTGCTTCACTCTTTGTCACCAAAAAACCAGAGTTGTCTGTAACTTCGTAAGTTACTTTATAATAATCAGACTCTTTCCCCGGAAGAGCTCGGTCTTCAAAAGGAATGTCTGGAGGATGTGGTGAAAAATAGTTGCCTGTATCTGTAATTTTCTCAATCCCTAAATCAGGATCTCTTCTTCTTACATACCGGGTCAGCTTATCACCTTTTTTTACTGGATGGTTTCTAACAACTGTGCCCGGATACATATCATAATCTTTTTTATTATTTGGCCACCAGTCATACTTAGGATTCTCTAGGCTCTTCCAGTTATTATTCTTGGCCTGCACCCTATCGGCATCTATCTCTTTTAAAAGCTTTAACTGATCAGCATCTAATAATCTTGTTGTAGATTTTTTATGTGTCCTATCAGTCTTTCTAACAGATTTAAGTGACTTTTTGATTTTCTCTGCAAGCTCTTTAAGCAACTTAGCTATCTTTTTTAATTTACCCAAGTATCGCGCTTTTGCTGCTAGCGCAGCTCCACCTGAAACTAAAGTTACGATAATTTCAAATGCAACTTGTCCACCGAATTCTTCCTGCTCTACACGGTGTTGGGCATTGACATAATCAGTTGAGAAATCCATTAACATTTGCCATGTTTTGGGATCGACACTGAGTAACATGTATGTAATTACTTCTTCCGGTTCAATTTCGAAATTCAGTATTTTATTCCATGCCTTCGCAATTGTAGCCGCGTCTTTTTTAGCTTGACCACTAAAAAAGTAATACGGGCCAGATCGTTTGCTCACTTCCTTTATGACAGTCCAGGCAAAAGTTACTGTATCCTTTGCTCCCGTATAAAAACCTCTTAACTCTGCTTTTTTATACTCCCATTTTCTTGCTAGCCAGTTCGAGCCAAGAATTGTTTTTTTTGCTATCTCCGCTTCTAATTCTGCTTTTTCTTTTTCTTCATCTGCAATTATTTCATCGAGCAAACATTGAATCTCTGCTCTGGTTTTTTCAATTTCCTCCCATATGCCTGGCTCATATTCAATTGCTACAGCACCTCTGGCAATTTGCTTATGAGATGCCATACCTGCGCCATCGAGCTCGCCTTCTTCAATTGAACCATCTGCAAATGTAATTTGATACTTGGTGCCCTCAGCTGCTATTTCTTCGCCATCTGAAGAGCATAAAATGAGCTCATGATCTATCCATGGGCATTCTTCATTACTCGAGGTCGAATCCGAGAATTCATCCTGAAACCCCATTAGAATGAAATCCTATCAATCAGCGAGTCAACCAGTTCTTGCATCGATTCTGCAGCCGATCTTGAAGTTTCTTTTGCGACTTGTATGTACTGACGTAACTCCTGGTTTGTAATAAAGGTTGAGCCAAATAATGAAGCGCCCAGAATGTAGGTAGCCTGCTCAGATTCTCTCAATAAACCCAAGCTGATTGCTTGTTGTTGGTATCGAAGAGCATCTTCAACAGCTGTGAATGATGGTATTTTTCCTGGGTAATGCATATGAATTTGCTGAACAACACGAACACAAAATTCACGATCGTTATATACATTGATATGTGTAATTTGTTTTTGAGTCAGTAACGGACTAATGTGTACTGACATAATATCCTGCTCACGAAAGACCTCGTATTTATTTGGAATTACGCCACTCAGATTTAGATCAACTTGCTCTTGCCAAGTGTTGCTATTGGAATGTGCAACAACTTCCAGCGCGTGGCTTTTTTGATTTTCAAAATACCAAACAGAAACCGGATAAAAAAACTCATTCCTGTTTTCGTTATTCATGTTGCTCAAATAGGCTTGAAATACCCTGGGGTCATAAAAAGCAAAATAACCACGTGTAGGATCACTTTGATTCGATTGCTCCATCTCCATAATCGAATATGAAGCATAGTAATCACGAAGATTTTTTATGTTTTTAATTTGGGATCTGAAAATACAAGCTGCAGTATTGCGATCAACATTCTCAATAAACCAATGTGTAAATCTACAATCATTTTTTAAACGCACCAACCAAGGGCATGCACAATCGGCTTCTTCTGTGAGTTCTTCTGGAAATAACGAAGTATAATCTGGCGAAAAGTATTCCAGTTTGTCTTTAATCTCTGAATTACTCGCTCCATCAATGATGGCGTAGGTGTGTAAACTCTTGATTTTCTGGTCTTCAAAGATTTGTTCTTGAAAAATCAGCAGTTTAAATTGATCGTTTACCGCCTCACTGATGTCATCAGTGGTTTCTAGTACGGCGCTCATGATTCTTCACAGGGTATACAAATCGCTTTACCTGATTCTGCCCTGCCTTGAAGTTGTGACACCAGTGAATAACTTCCCTGCTTCATATCCACAGCGGTTGCTTTGAAATCAATCTTGATTCCTTTCAACGTGATTCCGGCGCTGTCGATAGTGATAGAACCACCCATCCCTTTAAGTACGATCTCTTTCGCTGCTGTAACCGTATGGGTGTTAGTTGATTGTCGTGCTTCGTCTACCAGTACTCTGGTGTGCCTTCCCTTAACCTTATGCCCATAATCCCCACCGGTTTCTCGCCAGTGATTGGCGTAGGTGGATTCCTTGCGATGATTATTGACCGACTCGATCTTGTCCTTCTCTATGGTCGTTTGTTGGTTGCGCCCAATGGTAATGAACTGATCGTTGTTAATAGTTG
>CALISW010000214.1 GCA_938041655.1 uncultured Thiotrichales bacterium
CAACACCTCTACCAACGGCCAGAGTCAGTCTGGCCCCACCAGAAAAACTGCTAGAAGAGCTGACCGGAAATTACAACATTCTAACTACCAATATGAAGATGAAGTTGTTTGTAAAACGAGGCAAGTTGTTCGCACAAGCAACGGGGCAGGATGCATTTCAACTAGGCTACGATAGCCGCGGAGACTTTTATCCGAAAATCTTCGACGCCCTCCTTCGCCCAATACAAACTTCAAACGGTTGGACTTTCCAAATGATGCAAGGTGGCGCAGTCATGACAGCAGAACCAACTATAAAACAACGTTCGGACTATAAGGTAGTACCGGCCACTCTAGACGAATATGTAGGTTACTATCAATTAACATCAGCCTTTGGTGTATCAGTGGCTAAAGATGGTGATTACTTAACTATCCAGGGTACCGGTCAATCAGCATTATCTGTAGATCCTGTTGCAGCTGATGAATTCAGCAAAGATGCCTTTGGAGCTTATTTTACTTTCAATCGAAACGACTCTGGACAAGTAACCTCATTGACTCTTAAACAAGCTGGTCAAATATTAACAGGTGAAAAACAATTAGCACGGTAAACATCAATTTAAACGAACCGTTACCCTACCCTGGAAAATGGCGCTGGGGTTATCAACACTATCCTGTATATAGTGCAAAATGGTGGCGAGGTAGAAGCTTGATTTATATGCTCGGTGCTTTAATTCTTGCCCTAATGACAGGTGCTGGAGTGGTAATGGACTTTACCGACAAAAAAGCAGCTATTGAGGTCAGCTTGAAATTTTTAGTCGGAATTTCTGGAATGGTTTTAAGTGGCGCCACCTTGGGAACACTAGTACGGACATTAACAAAACCAGGGCGTACTCAGAATACACTCATCGTAGTTGCACTGATAAGTGGAATTTTTGCCACCTCACTTTTTGATGCATGGAGCTCAAATGAAATTGAGGCTGGTTTTAGGGAATACAGCGGACAAAAAGAATATCTTCAGGAAGTGGAAAAGAAACGAGCTGAACTGTCTATGCATTTTACAGTGCTAAATGCGTTAATTGCAGGCGCTCTCTATTTTTGGTTGGCTGGCGGTATTGCCTTTATTCGCTACTGGAGAGAACCGGTGCAAATGCAAGCCTATTTTGAAAAGCAGGAATTAGCGTCAGCTAAAGCAGATAAACACGATGCTGAAGCCAAATTAAGTATGTTACAAGCACAAATCGAGCCCCACTTTCTTTTTAACTCACTAGCGTCAGTAAAAAGCGTCTTACGTGAGAAACCTGAATTAGCTGAAGGAACAATTGACAATCTGGTCGACTATCTTCGCGCCTCCATTCCCAGACTCGATGGTAACAACCAAGTAGAAAATTTAACCCTCGGCCAACAAATCGAGTTGTGTGGGAAATACCTGGAAGTAATGAAATTAAGGATGGGTGAACGGCTATCTTATACCTTACAAGTCGATCCTCGCATCATGAATGCTCACTTCCCGTCACTAGTGATCACCTCCCTTGTTGAAAACGCTATCAAGCACGGAATAGAACCAAGCAAGAATGGTGGCAACATAGACATTACTGCCACATATAATAATCAAGAGTTAAACATCATAGTTTCAGATAACGGACAAGGATTAAACCAGAATCAAAATAATGAACTATCATCGGGCGTAGGGCTGGCAAACATCAAAGCGCAACTTGAAGTACTGTATGGTGATAAATGCTCATTAGAGCTATCTGAAAATACTGAGGGCGGCGTCATTGCAAAGATAATTATTACAGAATTTACAACAAATTTATGAGCAATCAATACAAGGTTGTAGTCGCTGAGGATGAAACCACACTACGAGATTCGTTGATCAAACAGTTAGCAGAAGTATGGCCAACAGCGAAAGTAGTAGCCGCATGTGGAGATGGTATTTCTGCAATTACTGCCGTTAAAGAACATGAACCTGATGTTCTCTTTCTTGATATTCGAATGCCACAAAAGTCAGGTCTAGAAGTAGCCAAATCTGTCAGTGATCAAACCTTTATTGTATTCACTACAGCATATGATGAGTATGCAATCACGGCATTTGAATCAGGCGCAATAGACTATTTACTCAAACCTATTGAAACAAGCCGATTGAGTAACACAGTAAAAAGGTTGGAAACCCGAATTCGGGATCAAAAGCCACAAAATATAGAATCACTAATTCAGGAACTTACAGCCACACTATCGCCAGATCAGGAATCCATAAAATGGGTAAATGCACGTTCCGGTGATACCGTACGCATGATTTCAGTAGATGATATCTTGTACTTTCAGGCAGATCAAAAATACACCAAAGTTGTTACCAGAGATTATGAGGCTGTTATACGCACTACATTAAAAGAACTTTCAACAAAATTGGACGAGGATAAATTTTGGCAAGTTCATCGTAGTGCGATAGCTGCTGTGAATGAAATTGACTCGATTAGAAAAGATGAGCTTGGGCGCTGGAAACTATATATCAAGGAAAGAAAAGAGAGTCTTCCTGTTAGCACAGAATTCAAAAAGAGAATGAAAGCGTTTTAGTACGTATATAATCAATACTCACACTGCTTTAATAAAGAGTAACAAATATACTTTTGACGCTCTTATTTTCAAACAAAAAAAGGGGCTTAAAGCCCCTTTTAAATTTTTTCTTCTGTAGTTAATTCACACTGCCTAGATTTTGTTCTTTGGATTTTTGCATTTCTTCAGCAACCTTTTTCGCTGCACCATTCATGAAGCTTTCAACGGATTGACCTGCTGCCAGAAACCCTCCCAACGCCCAACTATTTTTATCAACGATAATTTCGCCAAGCTTTTGATTAGTTTCCGAATCATACATTTCTACCACAGCATCAAAATAAGCACTTCCAGCACCGAGACCTACCAATCCTCGAAGCGCAGCATTAGCGCCTGAGTCGTGCGTATAGCTGAGCTAAACAAGTACCTTAATGACACTAATAGAAAGATCCGATACCTAAAGAAAATTCACTATTTTCTGCAGTGCGGGCAACACATCTGCACCAAGCTGCAAACATTTATCGGGTGACCATCCGTATTTTGGCTCTCTATTATTGGCATCATCAGAAAACGGCATTTCCAGCGTAAATGCAACCGCATCAAATTCTTCTGCAACCCAGTAAGTGCAGATAGATATGTCAGCCTTGCCAGGCTCTGGAATGGGATAACCATGCTCGTTTTGCATAGCCTGGTTACTATCACAATAGGCTTGTACAAACTGATTGGTAAGCTTCCTTTGATGACTACTGAAATTGGGAATACCTTCAGCTGTTGCTAGAAAACAGTACGACAACATTTCCTCACCGTGTAAATCCAAAGAGAAATCGACACCTGTTTCTCTCATTTTTTTCATGACGTATGCTACTTCCGGTGAATTTTTAGTATTCGCCTCACCCCATTCTCTATTGAGATTAGCTCCAGCACCATTGGTTCGCAGATTCCCCCTGATTGATCCATCGGGATTCATATTTGGTACAACATAAAATACGCATTGATCGAGTAATTTTTTAGCAACGGGATTTGTACTACTTAACAGTGAATTTAGAAATCCTTCTACCCACCATTCAGCCATCACCTCACCAGGGTGCTGACGCGCGTGAACCCAAACCTTTTTCTTATGAATCGAGTCATCACCAATCTGTAATAAATCAATATTATTACCATCAATTGTCAGGCCCAGGTTTGCATAATTAACTGAAGGGTATTTTCTGTAGTGACCAATTAAATTATCGTGACGAGCCATTGAATAAGGTGCGAACGAAGCAAACCAAACGGGGCTTTGGCTGGGCGAAAAACTGATGCTTAATGCAGAACCGTCATACTCTGTCGGTACTCTAAACCAGTCCTGATTATTGTATGACGCACAGGCCTGGTAATCTTCATAGCCCTCTGCAAAAGATGCACCGCCTGCATTCTCAATAGAAAAGTGTAATTTTTCGGAAGCAAAATCATCAACCAAAAAATAAAACCATTGATAAAACCCGGATGCATTATCGAGCTCTATATTCAGTCTTATCAATTCTGGATTGGTTTGATCAATTATCTCAATATTTCCACCGTCAAAATCTTTTGATATTTTCAATATGATATTTCCTTACTAATTTAATTTTTCATATCTGTTTGGTGGTCATAACTCAAGACCCTGCTTAATTTCCAGTCATCACCACTTTTTAGCCACACATGGGTAAAAATCGCTCTGCTCGTGAAAGATTTATTTCCATCCTCGTCCACAGCAAAAAAATGATGTTCACCTTTTTGAATTGCACCATAAACCTCATTACCATTTTTAAGTGGAAACACTTCTACACTCTCAGGCACTATTTCCCGAATCGCTCGATACTCCATTTTACACAAACCATTTTCAATTGAATTAGCAAAAGATTCTCCGCTTCGTGTGATACCGGCCTGATCGTGATAGAACTCAAGATCATCAGCAACATATTGCCGTATTACCTCAACCTCACATTGATTAAAACCTCGCTCAAAAATCTCTCCGTCGTAAAAATTCAATTCTTCAAATAATTCAGAATGCTCATCTTTTGAATTTACAACACAGGACACTCCAAACATTAAAACGATAAAAATGAAATTTCTATACATGTTCTACCTCTTGAATAATGGTTTATATTCTTAAAGCAATTGTAATGCCAACTTCTATCGAACCCCAGTACATTTGGTTTTTTCAACATTTAGAAAGGGCTTCTAAAACAATGGTTGGAATTACGGACACTTCGGACATCCGCACGATATGCATATTATGCAGCTTCAAGACTTTTACTGACCAGGCAAAGGCATGACACCGGCTGTTCAAATAGTGGCTGCAAGGTTCAGATAAATCTGGCCCAAAATCTCGCAACATAAAATTCAGGACTGGTTCATTTTTTTAAAACTTAAGTTGGCAAATTTTAAGTTTCCAGAAACATCTAACTTTTTAAAATTTTTGTGCAATGCGTCTGAACATTTTTAGGGATTTTATTTTAGACTACCACCCAAGTGATACAGAAACGAGAGTTTGAAATGAGCAGCAATAGATTTCATTTAGCAATAGAAGCGGGTGATTTATCTGTAACAACCAAGTGGTATCAAGAAGTGCTGGGTTGTTCTCTGGATATGGCCGAAGAAGGTAAGTGGCAGGATATCGATTTCTGGGGTAACGAATTAACGCTTCATAGTTCGACTCCCAGGAAGGAAAAGAGCCCTGATCGAAACCGACATGATGTTGAAATGGGCGCTGTTTGTGTACCCCATTTTGGCGTTCATCTCACCATGGAAGACTATCGTCGAGTAAGAGAAAATGTAGAGGCAAATGGTGGTTTTTTAGATGAACCGTATGTTAGATTTGCGGATACTGAGTACCAACAAGAAACGTTTTTTGTCGAAGACCCGAATTTTAATGTATTGGAAATCAAACATCTCGTAGCTAAAGCACCTCAATAGTTTCGAAAGAATTTTCTTTACGAGGCAGAGCCTTTAAAATCACACAATGTGGAAAAATTACAATCTCGTCTTAATAACTCAGCTGCTTCGATAAGTTCGTTAGCGCTACGATATCAAGCTGCACATGATGACCTGGATCCGGAAGTCTTTACCCTGAAAGGTGTAATCAAATCTTTGCAGACAGAAAATTTTGAAAGCGATGGTATGGGCAACTACCTTTGTGAGATCAAATACACCTGTCGTAAAGACCGGCAACCATTGATCTTTAAGATAACTCAACAAGAATATAAGGCGCTACGCCGCTAATAAAATAGGGAGCAGTCACCTTATATTCCTGCTGCAAAACTATTTTGAATCCGAACGTTCTTTTACAGGTAATGTCACGCCAGCTCGCTGTGCAATAATCCGTCCACTTTCAGTGTAAATATCCTCTGAATAGTATGAGCCTGAACTGGAATAGGTGCTGGCTGCTTTCACAGAAAATTTCTCAGTATCACCCTCTTCTTCTGGCAAAGTATATTCAGAAGAAGTGAAATAACGACCCTCAGCATCCGGTCCCGTGCAAGATATAAACTGAATCCCGGTTTTCTGCTGAACACCATCGATTACTGGCAACATTTGTGTTCCAACCAATCTGGAATACGATATTGAATCATCGTAAACATCACCACCAAATGATTGGAATGATAGTGTTCCATCACTCGTTTCACCATGTACGGACCTGGTTACATAGGTTCTAAACGTACCATTCATGCGTGCAATGACACCAGTGTAATCCCACGTTCCTAGTTTCATCTGCATCACATCAGCAAGACATGCGTTCATATTTTCAGCTGAGGGCGTTTCAACGTATATAGGTGATATATTCTCACCTGACAACTCTGATGCGGTAGTACTAACACATCCTACTAAACAAATAGCAACGCTAACTGGTAGAACGGATTTGGTAACACATGCAACATACTTAGTAATTACTGCATTAAATAAAAACATCATAATTTTCTCCAATTAATTTTTGACAGTAAGAGCTTAAGTATTAATACAAACTGATTCGTTGCTTGCTGATGATTCTTGTATGATTTTTTATGACGCGTTTTATTCTCAATAATGAATGAATCTATCTCTCACCCAAATTAAAGCTGATTTTCCAAAGAACTAGACAAACAATTACATTTTAAGCCCCAAACAATGAAACCCAATTAGAAAATAGTATCATCAAGGAAAGTCAGACAAAGATTGAAATATTTATCTAAGCTCAAAAAAGCCCGTATTTATTGGCCCTCATAAATAATCACATTAAAAATCACTTATAAATCACCCGAAATCACCCAGGTTCAATGCCTGTCTCCCGGTTATGCGAGAAGCTGTAATCGTCAATAACAAGGAGCAAAATAATGCTATTTAATTTACCTAAATCTCTATATAAAAGCGGTCTGTTTATCGCCTGTATCTTAACTATGAGTGTCGAGTCGATCGCCTTTGCAGGCACTGATTCTGAATGTGTATGTAGTTCTACCGTTGAGTTGAAACACACAGTAATTGAGCAACGTGTTGATGATCAACAGCAGAAACTGATTCAGCAACTAGCCGCAAAGAATGAATTAGCGTTAGCACGAACACTTAACAATAAGCAGGAGCCTGTTCGGCTTGCCTTAGTGTCAATAGATTAAGGCGGGCATAACAAAAAAGATGAATTAGGGAAGACCTGCTGGGTCTTCCCTTAGTCTTTAAAGGCAGTCAACCTTTTAGTGTTGATCAATAAAGCCAAAGTGACTCACCAACATAAAATTTATGGTTTTCTAAAAATTCATAAATCGCAATATTGGCCTCTTTCAATATTTGTAGAATCAGTCAACATGTCGCTTGTCATTAATCGTTAAGATAACTACAGAATCATAGCGAACGATTACATGACAATTTTAGTACTCCTCGGGTTTTTCTTTTTATGGCTGGTGTATAGAGAATTTCAGAGCTCCTTCAAAATGGATTCTTTCACCATGTCTTATACCGGGATTTGTTTTTTGCTAGGTATTTTATGCATGATCCCAATGGCACGGCATCTGCTGTTTGAAAATTTTCTGGAGAAGAATGCTGAAAAGTTAACCGATGGAAAAAACGTTAACTTGACCTGCACTACCGCACTGGAATCTATGTTTGATCGTTTTGGAGCTGCAGGAACGGCCAACTTTACTTCTGGCAAAATCGTTATACAGTACCCTTACTGTAATTATCTTCGCGGGTTTTTGAAGAACCCGGATTATCCAACACAGTATGAGCTCTGGTCATTAAACACATTTACCCACGAGGCAATGCACGTACGTGGTGAACGCAATGAACAAAATACAGAATGCCAGTCAATACAACGTAATCATATCGCTGCGGTGCTGTTAGGCGTTCGTGAATCTACCGCAGACCGCGCCGCGATTCGCTATTTCGTGGAAATGTATCCAAGACAAAAAGAAAAAGGCTATTTCTCTAAAGAATGCGCACCTGGTAAAGCCCTCGATGAAAAACTACCCGGCGCAATCTGGCAACGTAGTTCAGATAAATATGAAGGAAAAGGACGTTGGCGTCCAAGTTAGTGCCTGACTCTACTAACCCTTAATCCTGAAACCAATGAGAGAAACAGAATAAACAAATAGCCAGAAGAACCACCTGACCGTGACCCTGAATTAATGTTTTGTGCCGGTGTTGTATTATCCTCAATAGTGATTGGTCCAAACGGCCCCAATTCAGACGGTCCAAAACCTGCAGAGTTAGTACAATTGAATATCAATTCATACGTACCATAACTCCACATAGTACCGGTTATTTCAAATGTACCATCACCGTCAAGAGAAATGTCTTGATCATATAGGTTCGCAAATCCATTCGCCGGAATCGTTGTAACTTTCACCGTTCCATTTTCGGCATCTGCCCCACATGAACCAAGTATCGGTTCATTGACATTAGTCGTATTAGTATTTGCTATTGATACGCTGCCTGGCCCAGCTGGCGGTAATGTTAAATCATCAATGATGATTGGCCCAAATGGGCCAAGTTCTGTCGGACCAACTCCTGCTGAATTAGTGCAATTGAAAAACAGCTCATAGGTACCATCACTCCACAAAGTATCAGTGATTTCAAATACTCCATCATCGTCGAGAGAAACATCAACATCATATTGATTTGCAAATCCATTAGCGGGGACTGTAGTCACTTTAACTGTTCCATTTTCAGCATCTGCACCACAGGAACCACTGATAGGTTCATTGAGATCATTCGTTTCAGCGTTTGCAATTGTGGCTGCACCTGGCCCAGCTGGTGCAGAACAGTCTTCTCCTGCATCTATAATTTGCCAAGAGTGATCATTTATCAAAGAAGCGCGAGAGAGAGCCCCACCGCAGTAAATACTATTGCCTCCTGAAAAAGAAACATTCTCATCAACTGCCTGTACAGACCATCCTTTTAAAAGAGAGTCATAATTAGACAATGATAGTTTTACGCCATCGAACATACCATAGGCGTTGTAGACACGCCTTACATTCCAATTACCAAGATCATTGTCAAAACTGGTGGCTCCTGAAAACATGTACTCAATATTTTGCATTGAGTACGTTTCCCACTTTTCAAGGTTTTGATCAAATGCCGTAGCGTTTTGGAACATGCTTATAGCGTTCTCAACAAAGGAAACATCCCAGTTGGAAATGTCCTGATTAAACGATATAGCATCTCGAAACATCGATTCTAAATTAACTGTATAAGAGACATTCCATTCACCAATATCCTGATTGAAAGTTTCTGCACCTTCAAACATGCTGGTCAACCATCTCGCACCACTTAGATCCCAAGTGGTAATACCACTATTAAAAGTCTTGGCGTTTTTAAACATACTATTAAAACTTGAGACACGGCTTACATCCCAATTAGATAACGATTGATTGAAACTAATAGCCCCTTCAAACATTCCCCGGAAACTTGAAATAAATCCGAAACTCCAGTCACCGATAGGTTGATTAAAGCTCTCAGCACCCAGGAACATGTAATCCAAACTTGATACTGATCCAAGATCCCAACTTCCAATTGGTTGATTAAATTTCGTTGCATATTGAAACATTCCACTCATGTTTCCTACGTTTGAAACATCCCATTCTTGTAATGGCTGATTAAAATTTTCCGCACCGCTGAACATCAAATCCATCGATTGAACATTGCTTGTATCCCAACCATTCAAAGCCTGGTCAAAAGCCTTGGCACCTGCAAACATTTCACTCAGAGTAAATACATTACTGATATTCCAATCTGTAAGTGGTTGGTTAAATTCAATCGCGCCGTTAAACATTCGAGACATATAATAAACAGAACTGGTATCCCAACTACCGATCGCTTGATTGAAAGCATGAGCTTGATTAAACATATCGTCCATTCTTCCAACATTGGCAACGTTCCACCCTGAAATATCTTGATTGAATAGTGTTGCTCGCGAAAACATCCCCGCCATATTGGTAACCGAAGATGTATTCCACATACCAATATCAGAGTTAAAGGCTCTTGCGTCTTCAAACATTGAAGACATATTCGTAACCTTACTGGTATCCCAGCCGCTTAGATCCATATCAAACTCATACGCATTTTCAAACATCGACTGCATATTAATCACATTAGAAGTATCGATCGCATTGATGTTTCCAATATCCCCTTCTGTGTTATTGAACATATAACTCATATCACTAACATTGGAAAAATTCCATGTACTGAAATCAATATTTAAATCTGCATTAGTACCTCTAAACATACTACTCATAGAGGTAACGTTGCTTAGGTCTGGAACATCGGTGGCATTTAGCTCAAAATCAGCATCATTCAAGTACGACATTGAGTCTGCTAACGAAGTCCATTGAATATTACCCCACTGTTCAATAGATCTAAGGTTGTAACTTGCCTGAAAAGAGTAAAAGTCACCTGTTATTTCTACCGTATAAATGCCCGGTGTTACATATTGATGATAAGCTGTTTCAGTCAAGCCAGATTCGACGGTGCCATCACCCCAGTCGATCGTATAATTTGAATTTGATTGTGTGTGTATCCACAGGTCACCTCCAGAAGAAACTTCCCATGTTGTAATAAACCCGGGGCCAGCGTTTGCTGCTGCAGATAAAAGAAAAAGTAATATGTAAATAACCTGGCGCATTAAACAACCTTGGAATTTGGCTACGTACTCAGTATAAATGTATGAAATTTTTGTGAAATCACACTCTAGTAAAGATGTGATGTAATTCATCTGTCATATTTAAAATTTGGTACTTTAGTACCAACTCAGAAACATGTTGTGCTTGATATCAAATCATTGCCAATCAGTGGTGATGCAGTATTATCAATATATCAAAAACCAACTGAACTTACGGGACTGAGTATGGCGGTACCATTTTCAATTTTAGATCTGGCGCGAGTGATCGAAGGCGGTGATGTTGCGCAAAGCTTTTGCGAATGTGTCAGTACCGCGCAAACCGCAGAGAGTCTTGGCTACGAGCGGGTGTGGTATGCCGAACATCACAATATGATCAGTGTTGCCAGCTCTGCGACTTCTGTGCTGATCGCACATATTGCCGCCAACACAAAAACAATTCGTTTAGGCTCCGGCGGCATCATGCTGCCCAATCATTCACCGTTAACTATCGCTGAACAATTTGGTACCCTCGCAACCTTACACCCTGGTCGGATTGATTTAGGGTTAGGTCGTGCACCCGGTGGTGACGCTAACGTTATTCGTGCATTGCGAAAACACAAAGGCAAAGCGGCTGATCGTTTCCCCGAAGATGTGCAAGAGTTAATCGCCTATTTATCCAAGCCTGTGCCAGATAACACGCCAACAGTGCAAGCTATTCCTGGAGAAGGTACTGAAGTACCCATCTGGATATTGGGTTCCAGTTTGTTTGGCGCTCAGCTTGCCGCACACATGGGCCTGCCATATGCCTTTGCCTCACACTTTGCACCACAGCTGTTAACCCAGGCCGCTGACATTTACCGAAAAGAATTTCAGCCCTCTAAACTTTTAGACGCCCCCTACTTCATGATGGCTTGCAATGTCTTTACCTCAGACACCGAAGAAGATGCACACTTTCATTTCAGTTCGTTGGTACAAGGTTTTGTTGGCATGCTCACCGGTCGCCGTGGGCTGGTTAGACCGCCTATTGAGAATTACCAGGCACCTGCAGAACTTGGTCATCAACTCAACAACATGCTGCAAGGCACTGCTGTCGGTACTCCGGAGCAAGTCGCTGAACGCCTGTCGCATTTTCAGGAGCAACTGGAACCGGATGAATACATGATTTCCATGCCCTTCTTCGATCACGCTGCCAGATTGAAATCTTTACAGCTAACCATGAACATACAAAATAAAGTAAACATCACATCCAAGGTTGCTTGAGGCAGGCACCATAAGGGTTGGAATACTCTGGTTTTCACTTTCTCAAAGACAAAAAAAACCGGTCCGTAGCAATGCTAGAGACCGGCAAGAGGAGGGCCAACAGTTACTGATTAAAGTCATCAAGCAAGATGAGGTCCAGAGGAAAACCTCCAGCTCCCGCATCACGTGCAATAACGGTGTAAACACCGCCTACTGCTACATCGATGTTTGCGAAAATAGCTATGTCACCAGTGCCAGCCGGCGTCACTGAAACGTCATAAGATCCATCAGCCAGTTCAAGAAATCCTGTGTTTGCTTTAAACGGTATATCTGAAAGCGTTGGGTCTATTTGATCGATATTTTCTCCTGGCGCTGTCACATAGATA
>CALISW010000215.1 GCA_938041655.1 uncultured Thiotrichales bacterium
GACAAAGATCTGATTAATCAATTACGCTGGCAAATTTCGGACTTTAAAAACTCTACCCTGACGCCGGAGCAAGCGTTAGATCAAGCAACGAATGATCTGGAGTCAAATGGTGCAAAAATCTATGCTCGCTACCAGCGACAACTCAAAGCCTATAATGCGATGGACTTTGATGACCTGATCGGCTTACCGCTGCAATTGTTACAACAGCACGAGCACGTGCGAGAGAAATGGCGTCAGCGTATCCGTTATCTGCTGGTCGATGAGTATCAAGACACCAATGAATGCCAGTACCAGTTATTAAAGCTTATTGCAGGCCCAGCGGGAAATTTTACGGCTGTGGGCGATGACGATCAGTCAATCTACGCTTGGCGCGGTGCACGACCTGAGAATATTGATCTGTTAAAACACGATTATCCAACCTTGAAGCTGATCAAACTGGAGCAGAACTACCGCTCAACCTCTAGGATTTTGGAAAGCGCAAACCATCTAATCGCCAATAACCCACACAGTGTCGAAAAGAAATTGTGGAGTGCGTTGGGAGAAGGTGAGCGCATTAAAGTTCTGGATTGCGATGACGACCAGGACGAAACCGAACGTGTCATACATTCAATTATTTCGCAGCGCATGCAAAATAATATGTCCTATGACGAGTTCGCGATTCTATACCGTGGTAATCATCAGTCGCGCCCATTTGAGAAAATTCTCAGAGAGAATGGCATGCCTTTCAAAGTCAGCGGTGGCCAGTCATTTTTTGATCGCGCTGAAATCAAGGACATCCTTGCCTACTTGCGCTTGGCCTGTAACAACGATGACGATGCAGCATTCTTGCGCATTGTTAATGTCCCCAGACGTCAAATTGGCGCCAGCACCTTGGAAAAGCTTGGTACCTATGCCGGAGAACGCGAATGCAGCCTGTATGCCGCATCATTCGAGATGGGCTTGTCGAGTGTGCTAACCAATCAGGCCCGTCTAAGGCTGGAGCGTTTTACCGACCTGATCCAGGAAATGAGTAAAACATCTGAATACGAAAGCGCAGAGATTTTACTCACCAAGCTGATACGTGATATCGATTATCAGGATTGGTTAAGGAATCAGAGTAAATCACCCGAGATGGCAGCCAAACGCCATGACAATGTGATGGAGCTGGTTAGCTGGATTAATCGCTTTGCCGCGCGCTCGGGTAAAGACAGCCTCGCAGAAGTAGTACAGTTTTTAACCATCATGGATATGGCGGAAAAAAATGAAGACGAACAACCTGCCGCAATCCAGTTAATGACCATTCACGCCGCCAAAGGACTTGAGTTTAAAAAAGTCTATTTAACCGGCATGGAAGAAGAAATTCTTCCGCATAAATCCAGCCTTGAAGCCGACTCTCTTGAAGAAGAACGCAGGCTCGCATATGTGGGTATTACCCGGGCACGTGAAGAGTTAACCTTAAGCTACGCCAAGCAACGTAAAAAATATGGAGAGGTGTTATCTACAACTCCCAGTCGGTTTTTGGAAGAACTACCCAAAGAACATCTAGAGTGGGACGGCATGGATACACGGTCTGAAGAGGACACCAAAGCCACTGGGCGAGCTTTTCTTGATGAAATGAAGAAAATGATGAACTGACTACTTACTTTTTCAGCTTATCTACCACTGCCTTAGGCAGTATTTTTTTCGCGACTGATTTTAAAGTGACTTTTTCTTTATCATAATCATCAAACAAGTCATCTTCTTCAGGTCGCCCGGTAAAAATTGTCGTATGTTCTTCAACATCAAAACCATCGTCACGACCCATAGTGTAATAGTACAGAGCAATCGAGCGTCTTGACCTGTCTTCAGGGCAGGTCAGAGGATCCGGATGACCGTGCCATGAAATTTCAGTAGTCGAAAACATCGCCATACGATTAAAAATTGGAAGCACCTGTACCACCGACTCCGTCATATCTTTATTCCAGAGCTCAAAGTGACCACCAAAGGACTCTTCCCAGTCTTCATTCAAATAAACAAGCACATTAAGTCGTCGCTCTAAACCTAATCGTTGGTATTTATTGAAATCAACATGAACAGCAAGCTTGCCTCCTGGTTGGATACGATGCATACCACCACCCATAAGGTGGGGATCTGCAATTAACCCATCTATTCCTGTTAGTTTTTCGAGGAAGTTAATAAAAGTGCCAGAGTTCAGGTTACTGATAAAAGCTCTGGCATAAGGGCCAAGCTGCTCGTCGCCTTGAGATGCCAGCTTTTTTTCACGGTTGTTATCGAATTTATACCAATTAGGGTCGTTAAAATCAGGAAACTCAGCAGCTACCTGACGAAGAAAGTCTTCAGGAAAGACATCATCTAATACTATATGTGGAAAAGGGTCAGCATTTACGTAGTCTGAATTACACTCTGCAGCGATACTCGCCAGCTTATCCACCGGCAAAATTTCATTGAAACTTGAAATATCAAATTGTTTTATTGCAGCCATTTATCACCTATACGAACAACACACTCCCAGACTTGATTATAGAACAACCTGCGAATTCAAGACTGCTATTTACGTGATCAAGTTTGTAATTTTTAGTCAGAAATCTTCAATGGCCACTTAACACCAAAGGTTTTTTGGATGTTTTGGTCGGTAAACACCTTGTCGGCAGGGCCAAAATCGCAGATCTCACCAGCTTTCATGAGTAAGAGAAAATCAGCTGCATGGCGAGCCACCTCCAGATCATGCATAACACTGATCAAGGTCAAACCGCGATCAGTAAGATCCTGTAGCAGCCCTATTAACTGCTGTTGATGTTTTATATCTAGTGAGCTCATAGGCTCGTCCAATAAACACACATGATTCTCTGCCTGCCAACATTGCGCCAACACTCGAGCTATTTGCACGCGCTGTTTTTCACCTCCGGATAAATTGGGATAAAGCTTCTCTCGTAAGTTTTCTAAATCCAGTGATACTAGAACCTCGCCAACCAAATTATCTCGATCAATTCTGGAGTTTATGGCTCCCAGCTTGACCACATCAAAAACAGACAATTCAAATCCGAGGCTTTGATGCTGTTTTAAATACGCTCGATGTTGGGCCAACTCGGGCAAGGTGTAGGACAGAATGTCTCTTCGAAAAATACTAACTGTACCTTCACCTGCTTTTGTGTCCCTACTAATCACATCTAACAGTGTACTTTTACCGGAACCATTTTCACCAATGATGACAGTATGAGATGCGGCTGGAAAATCTACTGTAATCTCGTTTAGATGCCTACTTCCTGATCTCGTGAGACTCACATTGCTTAGGGAAACAGCACTCTGTAGATCACTCATCAATTCATTTCCCGACGAGTTGATAATAGCCAGAGGAAAAAAGGAGCGCCTAATAGCGCAGTGATGAGTCCAACTGGTATTTCTGCAGGCGCTAATACCACTCTGGATAAAACATCGGTTAGCACCATCAGAATCGCGCCGACTAAAGCGGCTAGCGGGAATAGTTGTTGATGATCTGCGCCGCTTAGGCGGCGACAGATATGCGGCACCACCAATCCTACAAAACCAATAATTCCAGCAACCGCGACCGTTGCACCAACTATTAACGCCACTAGAAGTAAAAGTACGCGCGTATCTCGTTGCACATTAAACCCGAGATGCGCTGCTTCCTGATCACCGAGTAACAACGCATTTAACGCCTGGTGCTGCTTAAAAAGATAACCCCCAGCCGGCACCAGAAAAATTACCAGCGTAATAACCGCTGACCAACCTAAATTACCAAAACCGCCCATACTCCAAAAAAACAGTTGCCTGAGCTGGTCTGAGTCTGCGGTGAAATTGAGCAACCCTATTGCAGCAGCAAGTAAGGCATTCACAGCGATGCCTATTAACAGTAAAAAACCGGTATTTTGGACCTGGATATATGAAAAATAACTGTAGATCAAAAAACTGATCAGAACGCCCCCGACAAATGCAGCAGCGGCAATGTAAAGATCCAGCCATAACAAGCCAGCAGGCAATGCTAACAAGGCTAAAGCGGCAGTGAAGGCAGCACCGGATGAGACTCCAATCAATGCTGGTTCTGCCAATGGATTTCTGAAGATGCCCTGCACAGTTACCCCACTCACTGCCAGAGCAGCACCAATCAATGCCGCAGCCAGAATTCTGGGGAGCCTAAGATTTCGAAGAATATCGGCTTGCACAGTCGCACTATCAAAAGCCAAAAAAGGGTTTAAAGTGCTAGCTCCAAACGCCAGCGAGATACTCATCAATACAATAAGCAGAAAGGATAATTTCCAAACCAGTCCGTTGTGCAAACGGGTGCTCACTTTATTTTTCCAACTGGGTAATATCCCGAATCGCACCGCGATCAGCTGATGTGGTCATGGCAGCGTAGGCGCGTAACGCTTGAGACACTTTTCGAGGTCTTTCAACTGACGGCTTCCACGCTTCTTTCCCTTTCGCTTCCATGTCAGCGCGGCGCTGCTGAAGTTCCGTATCACTCAGATCAACGTTAATACTACGCTGTGGAATATCGATTTTGATCAAATCACCCTCTTCCACCAGGCCAATCGCACCACCTTCTGCAGCCTCTGGGGACACATGACCAATTGACAAACCGGAAGTGCCACCAGAAAAACGTCCATCAGTGAGCAACGCACACTCTTTTCCCAGCCCTTGCGATTTTAAATAACTGGTAGGGTAAAGCATTTCCTGCATGCCAGGACCACCACGCGGGCCTTCGTAATTTATGACTACGATATCACCAGTAACAATCTTATCAGCGAGGATTGCCTCAACGGCATCATCCTGCGACTCGAAGACTCGAGCACGTCCGGTAAAGATCAGTATGGATTCATCCACACCAGCAGTTTTGACTACACAACCGTTCAAGGCAATATTGCCGTACAGAATCGCCAAACCACCATCTTTACTATACGCATGCTCAACCGAACGAATACAACCGCCCTTACGATCAACATCCAGATTATCCCAGCGCTTTGACTGGCTGAACGCGGTTTGCGTTGGAACGCCACCTGGTCCGGCACTATACATATGCGTAGCGGTGTCATATTCCGTGGTCGCGATGTCCCATTTATCCAATGCTTCTTGCAAAGATTCTGCGTGCACTGATTTAACATCGGTGTTCAGTAACCCTGCTCTATTTAATTCTCCAAGTATCGCTGTGACGCCACCGGCACGATGTACATCTTCCATGTGATACTTTTGAGTCGATGGTGCAACTTTGCACAAGTGCGGAACCCTTCGAGATAGTCGATCAATATCTTGCATACTGAAATCGACCTTCCCTTCATGGGCTGCAGCTAACAAGTGCAGGATGGTATTGGTAGACCCACCCATGGCGATATCCAGACACATCGCGTTCTCAAAGGCGTCTTTATTGGCTATTGATCGCGGTAACACAGAATAATCATCTTGTTCATAGTGGCGCTTCGCGAGACTAACAATGGTCCGACCCGCTTCTAAAAATAACTCTTCTCGGTCAGCATGTGTCGCTAACAACGAGCCATTACCCGGCAGCGATAAACCAAGCGCCTCAGTCAAACAATTCATAGAGTTGGCTGTAAACATACCTGAACATGAACCACAGGTAGGACAGGCAGATCTTTCGACCTGCTCAACTTGCTCATCGGTGAATTTTGAGTCGGCTGCTGTCACCATAGCATCAACCAGATCCAGCTTAATGACTTGACCATCAATATTGGTTTTACCGGATTCCATCGGCCCACCCGACACAAATATGGTAGGAATGTTTAAACGCAACGCCGCATTCAACATTCCGGGCGTGATTTTGTCGCAATTGGAAATACACACCAGTGCATCAGCGCAATGTGCGTTAACCATGTACTCCACCGAATCAGAGATCAAATCACGAGAAGGCAAGCTGTAAAGCATGCCGTCATGACCCATCGCAATACCGTCGTCGACCGCAATGGTATTAAACTCTTTGGCAACACCGCCAGCTTTCTCAATCTCTCTGGCTACCAGCTGGCCCAGGTCTTTGAGATGCACGTGCCCTGGCACAAATTGGGTAAAAGAATTTGAAATGGCAATGATAGGTTTATCAAAATCACCATCCTGCATACCAGTGGCACGCCATAAGGCTCGAGCGCCGGCCATGTTTCGGCCATGAGTAGTGATCCTGGATCTATATTGCGGCATAATTCACTCCTAGAAGAGGCGCTATTTTACCTCAGAAGCATTCATACAGCGAACCGGTTATCGGTCAATACAAGGTGAGACATGCAGCAATTTGGAATTCGAATTACCCTCCCAGAGACAAGTACCCTGTGTCGTGATCACCTACTCGGTAAAAACTGGGAAGGGTTTCGCTGGTTTGACTCAGAACAAGAGCGCGAGTCCGCCTTCAAAGAAATGTGTAAACAACCTGGTAATTATCGCAAGGGTGACGATATCCAGCAGATTCTAGAGCGTATCGAACGTTAGTTTTTCAGGTCTTTCATGAATCTTTTGAATTCATCGGACTGACCCAATAAATCACCCGCCGCATTAATCAGTCCATCTGCTTCAGCTTTTTCCAATGAAAAAGTCGTCGGAATTTCCTGAAGGAATTTTCGCTGCTGCTCATCAACGATATCAGCGAGACTTATCTTGATAAAATAAAACTCTAAATTATCCTTGCAAAACATTCTGCCACAACGGGCCAGGCTCACCTGCTCTTGCCAGTTGTTAATAGTATTTTTGAACAACTTGATGGTTTCCTGATTATAAAGAGAGATCTGCACCGTAGTAGCGGCATCAACCGTAAAAAAAGTTGACGGCGGATCCTTTCTTTTATTGATATCCATGCTTGGAGCGGCGGCGGCATCGGTAACAATCACCACTATCTTTTTTGTGTTCTCTATACCCAACTCACTCAAAGCATCTGCTGCCGTACCTTTTATAGAAAAGTAATCCATCAAGGCGCGTAAACCCAGATTATCCGCCAACCCACCATCCATTAGATGAATATAAGGGCGCTCAACACTATTACGGTAAGCATTGATTTTTTTTGTGTAGGGCAATAACGCCGGACTTTCTCTCCAAATATCCGAACTCATCCAATGAGGTAATTGTGGTTCACAATCGCTACCATAGTTAAATAAAGTCACCGCAGAAAAAAGACCGGGCACTGCTGATGAGGCGGTAACAGCTCTGGAGATTGGGAAATCCGCAATACTGGAACACATCCAGTCAAATTGCTGCTGGTGAAAACCAAAGCCGGTACCCAAAGTAAGGTCTGTTGAGTTGATCAATATCGCCGGCCCGGGCTGCTGTGCAAGATCGCTAAATGTTGCGCCTTTGAATAACACTTTATCGTAATAGTCAGATGCCACCTCACTACGATCATAATAGTCGGAGCCAAGGTCATACCAACGTCCGGGAGATATAACTTTCTTGATCAATTGGCGTTCGATATTCGCACGCACAAATTTTTCTTCAAAATCATCAAATATACGATAACCATTCAAACCGAAATAGGCAGCGGTAAAGCTGCCTCCTGAGACTGAAGATATTAGGTCAACCTCATTCAGCATATTGGATTTCGCACCACCAATATCCAATTCAATTTCGCGTAAGACATCAAGCACACCATAAGAAAGTGCCGTCGCTCTCATCCCACCACCTGAAAATGCTAACATCACGAGCAAATCATCCGATTGCCGAGCAGACGATTGACGCTCCAGATAGTAAGGCGGGGTCTGAATACCTGTATCGTTTCTTGGGTTGACGAAAAAGTGTGCTGACGAGCAACCGACTATTAGGCTTGATAAAACAAGTGTAATTGCGCATCTGATTAAAATGCGCATAGTTCTACTGCCGGGACTTGTATTCATGTCACAGAATTCCATCAAGAAGGTTTAGAACTTCAGATTCGTAATATTGAGTACAAACGAATACTATAAACAAAGAGGCTCGATCCAATTTTATATACTGATTAATTCTAACCCATATGACAACACTAACACCATGAAAGAGAAGAATGATCGGTATACGCAAATGACCACGTGGCTAAGCACACATTTAGACACGGACGACTATAGCCTTGAACCAGCATCCGAGGATGCAAGCTTCAGATCATATTACAGACTCCAATATGACGGGGCTTCAAGAATCATTATGGATGCGCCGCCTGCACAGGAAGATGTTGTTCCTTTCATAAACATCAATGAAATACTCCAGTCCGCTAATCTTCACACCCCACGTCTACACCTTAAAAATATTGATGAAGGTTTTCTGATGCTGGAAGATCTGGGAAAAAAAGATTATCTGAGTCAGTTAAACCAATCATCCGCTACACGTCTCTATCATGATGCAATCGACGCTCTGATAAAACTTCAACAAATAAATACCGAGCGACCGCCGGCCTACACCGCCGAATTACTATCACTGGAAATGACACTCTTTCCGGAATGGTTGATCGGTCACCATCTTTCGATAACATTATC
>CALISW010000216.1 GCA_938041655.1 uncultured Thiotrichales bacterium
CGCTACCCTCATCTGGCACTAGGTCGATGTCACGTAAGGTTTTAAGGTTGTTTAGATCCATATCATTGGGGTGGTAGGCAAAGTATCTCGCCTTGGGGTACTGACCACGCATGACTGCCTTACTACCAGGCTCCACCACAAAGGCACCTTTGAAGGTTTCTTTACCCACAGCAGGGAGCGCTTTTGAAATAATAAAGCTGTTTGAAAAATAATTAGAACCCGCAATGTCCGGTAGGTTGGGAAAGTTATTGAAGGTTAACGGTGTGCCAATACGTGGCCATGCTGGGCAGATGTCTTGCAGCATAGGGCGTTCTGCCTCTACCCATGGCTTACCACCCAAATCAATGCCGCAATGGGTGGCGATAAAATCAGTAACCCTACCCTCACTGCCAATCAATTTTGGATCACTCAACGTTTCAAAGGTTTTGATCATGGGCTGATCACCACTCACTGCACCTGCCCAATTATCGATTGTGTCGTGTATACGGTTTAAATCTGACTTTATGCTGTTAGGTGATACCTCTAGTAGAGTTTGTATGATGAGCGCATGCCCTTCCAGCTCTGCCAGGCCATCTGTATTAATACTGCCTGCATTGACCTTTTCCAAGGTGATACAAAACTCATCTATCACTTGCTGCGTATTCTCTTGCTGGCAGCCAAGCAAGGGCACCGACAGAAAAAGAGACAGCAGCACGACAGAAATGAGATTACGTAACATCAATGATTTTACGGTGGTGAAGAACCATCAGGATAAAGAAATATGCTCTCTTGGACAAATGTGCTTACAGCATTACTGTGTCGTATAAATTAATGAGTTCATACTAGCGTCATTACTTAAAATCATCTTGGCATCAGCATTAACTTCTTTATAGTATAGACCAGTACTACACTTCAGAGACTGCTTGAATTCATTTCCATGAATAATACCATTTTATTTATAACTGCTATGAGTGTTTCACAAGCTGTGTATCTATTCTTCGTAATACTTTTATCAAACAACTCTGGCAAGATAAAAATACTTTCTGTGTTATTAGTACTGGGGTTTTCGAGCTATGCGCTTTCACTGAATGCTCTAACCGGCGCATTCCAATTTGGCACCATTGCCACTTTTTTATGTTATGTGCTGCCTTCAATTATTCAAAGCATAACGCTGGCAATGATTTGGCTGGTAATAGAGGACAGACCACTAATACCTTCTTGGCTGTATACACTACTTGCTGCTGATGTGTTGTTTGAGACGTTTGTCATTTCTACTGCACTTTTTCATGCTCCGCTGACCTTCTTATTTTTCATTTCATCTGCCAAGCAATTATTACTCGTCGGTATTTCAATCTACATAATTTTGCGAGGTCGTAAAAATGATTTAATTGAGATGCGTCTGAAAGTTCGCATCTATATATTAATAACCCTTATTTTGTTTGTCATACCCATCCTTGTTACTGCCTTTACCAATGGTAAACCATTGAACCCTGACATTGCCCTATTACTTTCTATTCAATTATTTCTATTATGTTTGTTAGTTAACATTGCCCTTTTGAAATTTAATCCTAAGGCAAACCTTCAAGGTGATGTGATTAAAGACATTGTAAAACTAGAGCATCAAGACCCTGCTCTGACTAAAATTTTAGATACCATGAAGCAGGGAAAACTGTATGAAGATCATGAGTTAAGAATTGCTAACTTTGCTGCCATGGTAAACATATCTGAAGTTCAACTTCGTAAAAAAATCAACCATGGCTTAGGGTTTAGAAACTTTAATCAGTTCGTCAATACTTTTCGTATTGAGGATGCTAAAAGCAGACTTATTGAGAACCCTGACCTGCCAATATTGACCATCGCTATGGATGTTGGGTTTAAATCAATTTCATCCTTCAATACGGGATTTCGCGCGCAAACAGGTCTTTCTCCTACAGATTATCGTCAGCAAACAACTAAGAGCCAACAAGTCTAAATTGCAGTTTGTGGTTTTGGAGATTCCATAGGATCTGGAATAGCAATGTACAATGCAATAATACCTAACGCGCCTAATTGATACAGAGCATAGGCCAGATAAGAGTCCTCTAATGGGCTTGGACTACCCGTACTAAATAAGCTTGCCGCAATGACATAGAAGCCAAAAAACAACATGAATATTCCAACACCGCACGCAGCAACTGTTGATGACTTAGCAGCATTAAATTTCTCGCTGTTTCTATTGGACCACATTGTGTAGGTACCGGCAATTGCAAACCCAGCAGTCATGAATTTGCCTACATAAATGAACGCATAACCCAATGCATAGATTGCAGGGTTTGATATAACACGCATGGAGTCTGTACCGCCAACCGACATTACCGCCGCTACTGGCGCATGAGAATAATATAGCAGGTTCATTAACCCAGCTAGAATCCCCCATGCAGCAACAGACGCTGACAAGGCAATTTTTATATTCCTCAGTATCATAAACAAGTACTCCTAATATCGTGTTTATACATCTCGCTAACTGGATTGCTTTGGGTGAGTCACTACTGGGGTGCTCCAGTCGCGCCAGTCAATGATTTTATTGTCCTGAACTACAAACGTTCCTACTACATAAAAAATCATGCTTTCGCCTTTTACTGGCTCTTCGTAGTAATCAATTCTGTCATTCATGACCACCGGACCCATGACTGAAGAACGAAGAGTCTCCCAGCGTATTGAATTGAAATTGTTTAGAAATGGTTGTACGCGTTCTTTGAACTCAACCAGACTGTTTACCATAGGTGCATGCTCAACAATCTGATAGGCAACGTCATCGCTTAAGTACTTGCCTAGTATTTCCACATCACCAGTAGACCAGTCTGTGCAAAAGTCATCGACAAGCTTTTCATTCGCCAACTCAAGCTTGGTATTCGCTGATTTTCCTAGTACTGGTGTTACTGGCGTTACTTCCGTATTCGCACATGCAGCCAAACTAACAGCTCCAGCACCCAACAGTAAATTTCGACGATTTAGTTGACTCATCACTTGTTCCTCATAAAATTATATGTATTTACCTGTACCAGTAACTCACTGATGCCTGTAAGCAGTTAACATTCGATACTCATTTTAAGCATGCAATAGACTGTCGTTACCTTTTGGAAAACTTAATGTGCATATAAACATGACAGCCACACACACTGTTTATATTAGGTACTGAGCAGTTTTCCAGCTATCGGATTTCTCTCTTTTTCTATCGGAATGTAGTTCGTGAAGAGAATTTATCCTGATATTCACTCGCTTTTAGATATACCACGTCTACAAAGAATAAATAGATTCAGTCTCAGATTAATTGTAGTGGTTCGAAATAGCTACGCTGTTCATAGCGACTGTAGTATAAAATTAATATACCTAAACAACTCTATATCGAATCGACTACTTAACGTGACAACAACTAAAAACACCACTCCCAAAATAGTCATTATCGGCGCAGGTTTTGGAGGATTATTCGCCGCCAAAGGCCTTCGTCGTACGGATGCTGAAATCACTATTATAGATCAGCAAAATCATCATCTGTTTCAGCCCCTGTTGTACCAGGTTGCAACCGCTGGCTTATCGCCTTCGGATATTGCCTGGCCAATTCGAAACATTTTGAAAAAAAACCGGAACGTTAAGGTATTGCTGGACACGGTAACGGGCATCAATACCGAAGATTCAGAAGTGTTGTTGGGTGACAAGACATTACCTTTTGATTACCTGATTATTGCGACGGGGGCTCGACACACCTACTTTGGTAATGACGATTGGGAACAACATGCTCCCGGGTTAAAAAGTATTGATGACGCTACCAATATACGTCGCCAGATATTGATGGCTTTTGAACAAGCGGAAATGTGTACCGATGAAAATGAGCGCAAACGGCACCTGACTTTCGCTATTGTTGGTGCTGGCCCTACTGGTGTTGAGCTAGCGGGCACTATTGCTGAACTTGCCAGCAGAACGCTGGCTGAAGATTTTCGTCAGATTGATTCACGCAGTGCGCGGGTGCTGCTATTAGAAGGTGGAACGCGGGTGCTACCCACCTTCCCCGAAAAATTATCACGCTACGCAAAACATGCTCTCAATAACCTCGGTGTTGAGGTACTTCTGGAGCATAGCGTGACCGATTGCAATGATCGCGGTGTGGTGGTGTCGGGCGAGGAAATCCCTTGTGCCACTATTCTATGGGCGGCCGGCGTTCAAGCCTCACCTGCGGGTCGTTGGCTCAACAGTGAAACTGACAAAGCAGGACGCGTTCTTGTCTCACCCGATCTTTCGGTCAAGGAACATATGAATATATTCGTGATTGGTGACACGGCTTTGATAAAAGACAATGCTGGACTACCCGTACCAGGTACAGCTCCAGCTGCTAA
Source organism: uncultured Thiotrichales bacterium (assembly GCA_938041655.1). GTDB lineage: Bacteria > Pseudomonadota > Gammaproteobacteria > CAZUMV01 > CAZUMV01 > CALIRD01. The sequence goes on from CALISW010000216.1 coordinate 4,350, forward strand.
ACAACAAGGCCGGTACGTTGCCAAACTTATTTCCAACCGGCTTTTAGATAAAGCCGATAGCAAAGCCTTTCGTTACAAGGATTACGGCAACCTAGCAACGATTGGGCGAAAGTCAGCGGTAATTGATATGCCTAGGTTCCGTATGAAAGGCTTTTTAGCCTGGATTATTTGGGTGCTTGTGCACATCTACTTTTTAATTGGCGTACGCGCGCCGTTAGCCGTGGCGACTAAATGGGCGTGGCAGTATTTGACCTTTGGGCGCGGCGCACGACTGATTACCGGCAAGAAGAAGGAACATAGCGAATAAAATTTTTGGTGGCGTTTTGCTGATTTATGACCATTTGACAGCTATCTCAAACAATTTTTGTGCCTCTGCGTCTAATGGCTCATCTTTAAGATATTCACTTAAAATTAATTTTGCTTCTTCGTAGTTACCCTTATTTATCTCAATTTTCGCCGTGTGAACCGTCATAACGTGGTGGAGTTGTAATCCCCTGGAGTTATTGATTACAACCCTATCTTCGACACCAACGTCATGTGAACTTATTAGATCAATGGATATGGCAATGTAATAAATAAATATACATATAGATACGAGCAGCATAAATTGTAAGACTGGAAAAGATTTTTTATTACTTTTTGACTCAATGCTATTCTCTTCGACGATATTAGGAGGCATATGATCCTTCAAACGAGACGCTTCATATTTATTCCCGGCCAAATCATAATAAAACCAAGCCTGAGCAAGATCTTTACTCACACCGACTCCTTTTTCATACATTTCTGCAACCCTGTTGTTTTGATTGGAAGCTTTGTGTCGACTCATCATTTCAGAGAGATCTATTTTATTACCGGGATGAATCGAATATGTCTTTACAATATGACTCCAGGCTTTGGGGTGATTCAAATAGTCTGCTTTTTCTAACCAGTGCAATGCATCAATAAAATTACTTTTGTCTTCACCTTGATCAAGGTAATGCCCTGCCAGATTAAACATCGCTTGAAGATGGCCGGCTTTAGCAGCCGCAAGATAAGAATCCAGTGCTGGTTTTCTAGCTTCGTTATTTGAGTAATTAGTATAATACCCAAGCCCACGGTGGTAATTGCACTCAGGGTTGTTGTCATTAATAGCGATCCAGAACAGCTCTTCTTCTCTTTCTTTACTTAATGCAGGTACGCTAGAATTACCACGACCTATTCCGGCGCCATGATTACGGCTTAAAAAGCATGCAGCATTGCCATTACCCAGAGCAGCAGCATGCTCTAGTAAATCCCAGGATTTCTTGAAACTACGTTCTACTTGCTTACCACGATAATAAGTAATTCCTTTGAGATAAATTGCCTGAGCATTACCAGCCTCTATCAATCTATCTAATTCAGAATGAATTGTGTCCCTGTTTAAATGTACATAATCATGCCCGAGTAATAGATCATTTTTTTCTCTTAAAAGCATCACTTTAGGCTGCAGTTCTGGATAGACCTGACTGAGTACATCGAGATAATTTTCTGTATGAATAAAGCTGATTGCTTCAGGTAACCCTGACTCTGCGGCAAGTAATACTTCTTCAACCAAGTTCTTTTTTGTATCGTTATTTATATATTTATTATTAATTGAAAGCTGTGTAAAAAAGAATTTTGCTGAACCATTACCCTCTCTAACTTTCAATTTCATATTATTGATGACCGGAGATCTTTCACCGAATATCAAATACTCCGCTTGCAACAACACCTCTTCATTAGAAAATGCAGATGTTGATAACAATAATAAAAAATAAAGAAACAGCTTTGAGTACATTTCTAGTCTGAACATCCCAAAAAGCAAGAAATATTCTATTGCTTGATTGTCAAAATAGCTGAGAGATTGATCTCATTAAATCCAGCATAAATTAAACATTCTTTTTAGCATTTACTTCAGAAGATCTTATTGCGCAACCTTTTGGTTGCCTTATTATGATCATCAAAGTAGGGTAACCCAATAAAAAGAGGATATTGTTATGGCATCTAGACCAGACAAAATAGAAAAATCAATAGAATTAAACGTGCCCAAAAGTCGTGTATGGGAAGCTATCAGTGACTACAAACAGTTCGGAGAATGGTTTCAGGTAGCTCTCGACCAACCATTTGAAACAGGTAAGCCTTCTACTGGAAAAATGACTCACCCAGGGGTTGAAGGCGAAGCATGGCTTGCTGATGTCGTGTCAGTTAAGCCAGAATCCTATTTGTCGATGAGGTGGAATTTATATGATCCGGATTCTGATGCAGTGTCAGGCGAATCACCTACCACGCTGGTAGAGTTCATACTCGAGGAAACTTCAAACGGTACCAAGTTAACGATTATCGAATCTGGTTTTGCGGCAATTGCAGACCCACTGGGTATAGATTCTATGCGACGTAATAATGAGGGCTGGAAAATTCAAGCCAATAATATTTTGCAGTATATAAATGACCGCAATTCTTAATAACTCAAGTACGCCCCCTGCCCTGATCTTTTCAGCACTTGGCGATGACACCCGGTTAGAGTTGATTCAACGCCTACTTGATGGAACGCCTAAATCTGTCTCGTACCTAACGCAAGGCTTTAACATCTCAAGGCAGGCAATAAGGAAGCATCTCAATCATTTGGAAAAGGCCGGCATCATAAGACCAACTAAAGTAGGTAGAGAGCAATTATTTCAAATACAGATAGAAACAATTGAGTCCTCATCTAAATACCTGGCAGAGATTTCATCTCAATGGGATGTGCATCTTAATAACCTCACGGAAATCCTTGAGGATGAAACTGTAGATAGATAAACACCCTATCGGGTTAATTAATATGCTTGTAGCATTATGCTACATTAACAGTACATTTTATTTCTTTACTATTGAGATCCAAACTTGAAAAAAATCGCACTCCTTGATGGCGGCATGGGTCAGGAACTCATTCGACGATCTGCCTTTAAGGCCCACCCGATGTGGTCTGCAAAAGTACTTATGGATGAACCACATCTGGTTGAACAGGTTCATAAAGAATATATAGACTCCGGCGCACAATTTATCACTCTAAACAATTATTCTGCGACACCAGAACGTTTGGAACGCGATGCCAGTCTTGATTTGTTTGAGCCGCTGCAACAACGTGCGATAGAAGTTGCACAACGTGCTCGCGATGATAGTAAAAGCACGGGTGCAGCTGTGAAAATCGCCGGATGCCTGCCTCCTTTATATGGCAGTTATCACCCTGAAGTAGCACCGGGTTTTGAGGAGTGCCTCGAACGATATGGCGTTATCGCTACCATACAGGCAGAGGCTGTTGACCTATTTATCTGTGAGACCATGTCATCTATCAAAGAAGGTAAGGCTGCTGCCATGGCCGGCATTAACCTTGGAGTACCCACGTGGCTAAGCTTCAGCTTGCAGGACAATGACCAATGCCTGCTACGTTCGGGTGAACCGCTAGCTGATGCGATCAAACAAGTTGACGGGCTTGGTATAGAAGCGATCTTGATCAATTGCTCAGCACCTGAAGCGGTTAGCGCAGCCATGAGTACGCTTTCAACTACCTCAAAACATTATGGCGCCTATGCTAATGGTTTTACTTCAATCAATAAACTGGATGTTGGTGGTACCGTTGATGGTCTGAACAAACGTGAAGATTTATGCCCTGCTGCCTACGCTGGATTTGTCAAAGAGTGGATAGCATCGGGTGCAACTATTGTTGGAGGTTGTTGCGAGGTAGGCCCCGAGCATATTGCACATCTGAATACGCAGATACAAGAACTTGGTTATACAACTACTACAGAGATAGAGGACTGCGCTTAGCCAAGCGCGTAGCGTTGGTATTGATCGATGTAAATACCAGTACTTCTTACTGGTCGGATTTAGAACACCATCCTTTGCTTGGCGAGTGTAGACTTCACGTAATAGCTATTTTCTGATTTTATTGATAAACCAATGCATCAACGCAAGGCAACAGCATGGAAAAATCAAACAACGATATCTTAAGCAGCGATTTAACTGACAACGGCGTTTTACGGCTAACGCTGAATGATCAAAAGCGAAGAAATGCATTATCCGGGACTATGCTGGAGCTACTCGCAGAGACATTTTCATCTGTTGCTGGTGATGATGCTGTCAGGGTTATTGTGCTAGCTGCAGAAGGGCCTGCTTTTTGCGCTGGCCATGACCTTAAAGAAATTACCAATGCTCGTCATGCCGAAGATAATGGTCAAGCATTTTATCAGCAGCTATTTGAAGGCTGCGCTGCCGTTATGCAAAGCATCGTGCTTAATCCTAAACCTGTCATAGCTGAAGTTGCCGGTGTTGCTACCGCTGCCGGATGTCAGTTGGTCGCCAGCTGCGATTTAGCTATTGCAGCCGATAGCGCTCGATTTGCAACACCTGGCGTTAATATCGGGCTATTCTGTTCAACCCCGATGGTTGCTTTATCACGCAATGTCTCCAATAAACATGCAATGGAAATGCTGCTCAGTGGTGACATGATTAGCGCCGATCGTGCTGAACAGATCGGGCTTATTAATCGTTCGGTTGCAGCTGAATCGTTAACAAAAGAAACAATGGCGCTAGCTGAAAAAATTGCCGGAAAATCATCGATGACACTGGCAGTTGGCAAACGTGCATTTTATGAGCAGTCTGAAATGACGCTTGCTGATGCCTATCAATATACTTCCAAAGTCATGGTCGACAATATGCTCAGGCATGACGCTGCTGAAGGTATCGGCGCATTTGTTGAAAAACGCGCACCTGAGTGGAAGGATAAATAACACAATACTGATAATCTCTAAGCGATATTTATATCCGAACCATTCGAGCCATCAGCCAGCCCTTAATTGTGCTTATAAACTCACAACAATTGCGATCTGTTTTTCTGATAAGCTTAACCTTTGATCATTAAATTATCTTCACTATGAGATGTAAATGTATATTTTTATTAAGCGTCATATTTTTAATTACCTCCTGCCAACCCCACTTGTTACAAACGAAGCTCAGCAACACTAGTCATGATTTAGTAATCGAGAATGTTCAGATATTCGATAGCATTAGCAAACAAATTATTAAGAACAGAAGTGTTGTGATTGACGGAGACACTATAACCAAGATCTCCAGCTTCAAAGACAAACACAATGCACTAAAGACCATCGATGGCAAAGGGAACTTACTCACACCTGGCTTTATTGACACTCATAACCACTTCATGCTGCAATTGGTTGAGAGTGAGGAAGAGCCATTGCCCGAACTCAATGATGAGTCCAGAGATCAGATATCAGAACAATTTCTACCATGGGGCACCACCACTTTAGTAGACATGGGTCAACCTGATCAGTGGTTAGATATATCATCGCGATGGCAAAGTGAAAATTCATTTACGCATTCAGACTTTATAATTGCTGGCAGCTCTTTGATTTCTAATAACGATCGTAGAAATCCACCTCATCACCAAATGATAGGATCACAAGAGGATCTCGAAAAGCGCTTAGACAGATATAAGCAACTCGGCATCAAGCATTTAAAGCTATACAGAAAACTAAATAAAGACGACATGTCAACTGTAGTTAAAGCTGCACAATCCCGCAATATACATGTCTATGCACACACTGATAATAGCGTAGTTACAATCTTCGAAGCACTAGCTTTGGGTGTCAGAGACTTCGAACATTTTTTTACCGTGATACCCAGTGTGCTGCCATTTAGAGATGAAATCCCTAACGCGTGGAAGATACTCAACATTGACGATATACGAAATGATGACGAATTTGCAGCCACTATGGTCGCGTTCTTTGAGTACGTCAGAGTCACCCCCGAATATGATACGAAGCTCAAAGAACTGTTTGAAGAAATGGCAGCCAACAATGCCACAATCAGTACAACCATCAACATTCTAGGCTCAGCTGCAGGGAAAGCTCGCAGCTATTCATCGTTTGAGCCATCTGACAGAGATAAGGCGAATCTGCCATACAATCAAAAACAGCAACAAACGTTGGCTGATGCATTTGACACCATGATGAATTATTTAAAGCAGGCTCATGATGTGGGTGTGAAAATAAGAATTGGCACTGACACAAAAAATGGTGGAGAAGCATTACTTTCTGAAATGCTATTACTTAGTCAAGCAGGGTTCACCATGCCTGACGTGCTACAAATAGCGACACTGAACGGTGCCGAAGCATTGAATATAGATGATAATTATGGCTCGATAGAAGTTGGAAAAAAGGCAGATCTTATTCTATTCACACAAAACCCAGTCGTTAATAGTGACAACATATTTACAAAAAAAATTATTATAAAAAACGGCGTGGAATTTGGAAAACAATGATCTGTCTTATCAACACTTCAAGCTGTTTAGATCTCGCATGCTAAACTAGCACAGCAATTAATCCGAACAATAATTGGGGTGAAAGATTATGAAACATCGAATTGTCATTGTCGGTGGAGGTACAGCAGGCATTACTACTGCAGCAAGCCTGCAGAAACATGCGGCCGCTAGAAATCTTGATATAGCAATTATTGAACCTTCAGATAAGCACTATAATCAACCAGGGTGATATTGGCTCGTCCTCCAACACCAAGACTGCTGCCGCAATACGCAAGCAAGCACCGGTAGTCGTACAAAAAGTATTTTCCAATACAAGCTGATTATTTGATAAATATGTATCAATCAGTATCTTTATGATTCAAATAACTCCAACCGGATAACATCAATAAACCTGCAAAAATCGCTAGATTTTTGATGAAATTCTGCTGTTCATGTCCAGCCTCCTGGCCTTCCAGGTTCCAGAAATCATGAAGATTGAAGTTTATCAACAGCACCAATCCAGCCAGGAGAAAAGCAAACAACGCAGCCTGGCGATTTATGATTAGTGCAATAGCAGCAACTATTTGCAGAACGCCGGCTGATGCGAGTAGAAATGGTGCAAAAATCATACCGTGCCGCGTCATTAATTCAATGTGAGCATCCCAGGCAAAAAATTTCATTAGCCCAGGAATTAAAAAATATAACGCCATCAATACCCTTCCAATCATAACTAAAGAAACGGCGAGTTGATTTTTACTTATCACATTAAATCCTTTTAGTTACTTATTGGTGCTTGTGTATTTACGCCCCAGATTTCAAGCATAATCATATGTGCCACCCTTCTCCAAGGCTGCCTGATACGCTGGGCGAGATTGAAATTTCTTCACATAGGCTTCAATGTCCGGATAGTTTGATGCACTGCCACGAGCAGTTACTGCTTCTAATGGAAAGCTCATTTGAATATCTGCACCTGTCATTTCATCACCACAAAACCATTCGTTATTAACCAAATGCTCATTTACAAATTGCAGGTTGCTATCAATATTGGGTTGAACATAAGATGACATAACATTATTGGCAATACCTTTCGCTATTGGCTTGGCGAAAAATGGCATTGGGCTAGTTTTGATTTTGTCAAAAATCAATTTCATTACCAGATTAGGCATAAGCGAGCCTTCGGCATAATGTAACCAATAACTGTATTGACGATAGGCAGTCGTGTTTTCATCCGGCATAAAATTTCGAGCATATTTTCGCGAAAGATAGTCAATAATGTTACCGGTCTCTGCAATGGTTAAGTCACCATCAGTAATCACTGGTGATTTACCTAAAGGATGCACCTCTTTTAATTCGGGTGGAGCTAAATTTGAGGAGGTATCACGTTGATAGTGTTTTATTTCGTACTCTACTCCAATCTCTTCCAGCATCCATAAAATGCGCTGTGATCTGGAGTTATTCAGATGGTGTATCGTGATCATGGTTTTCAAGCCTTTTGGTTTATTCTACTTTTATATGATTGCCCATCATGTAGTACAATGCAATTTCTTGGGTCAGTCTGCATATACTAAAATCACTTTCAGCGTCTGAGTCAATAACTTCTGAAGGAGGATGTAATTATGGGTTTTCTACAAGAATCATACGGTCACTTTATGGCTGCAATGAAAAACTATGTTGGCTTTAGCGGGCGTACTACTATTCGTGAATATTGGATGTTCGTTCTTATGTACATCTTAATCTACATTATTCTCGTAGTGATAGCAGGCATCATCAAACTACCTATCATTCCAGCTCTGTTTGCTCTTGCGCTTATACTACCATCAATAGCAGCTTGCGTTCGCAGACTCCATGACACGGGCAAGTCCGGCTGGCTTACTCTAATTGGCTTGATACCACTTGTTGGTCTGGTGCTGATTTACTTTTTGATACAACCCAGTGTTGAAGACAATCAGTATGGACCCAAGAAAATAGCTTGATACATAATTACAGAAATATTTTATGAATTGAACAGCTAAAATAATCAGTCTCGAGTTAGCAAATAATCGCTTGTCTTTGGAAGCTTAACTGTTAACTCGTTTCTGGTTCTTTTTACACTATCATTGAGTAATATTTTACCGAGTAGACTGGCAGCTTCTTTGTGGTTTGGAACAAAGAATCGGCAATAATTGGCTCTAGCTTTGATACCACTTGTCGCTGGCTAATAAGTCATGCTTCATACTTCTGCAAGAATTCTGCGTACTGTTTGTGCTTCCGCCGAATAAGGCACTTGTTGCAGATACCTGGTGAAAAACTCTTTTGACGTTTGATGATTTCCCAAGGCTCGATAGGCATAACCCAACTCGAGTAACGACTCGGAATATGTGCTGTCTGACTCAATACTCTTCTGGAAATAAGCGAGAGCCTGGTATGGGTTATTCGGTACCGTTGCTTCGGCTAGTTTTCCCAATAGATAATATGTCGTTGCATTCGCTGGCATTATTACCAAATACTTCAATATATTATCTTCGGCACGCTCCAAGTAGCCTTGACGTATATTTTCCAGAGCATCAAACTTTACAGCGCTTAATGTATTTTGTTTGTACTCCACCTCACCCACAAATGCCGTTACGAGATAACTTTCTTGCTCCAGATACTTTTCTACTATTTCAAGTCTCTCATCCAATAAACGAACAGCTGGATGATCTGCAGGATCATCGTCTGGATGTTCAAGAGAACCCAGCGCGTATTCGTATTCAAGCTCACGTGAGTTGTTCAATAATTCCTTAGCTGACGACAAATCAAAGCCAGCTTCATTAATTGATGCCAAAGCATAACGGTCAGCTGCATACTCCAGATCCACCTCATAATTAACCGTCGCTAATAGCTCCCATAATTCTGATGAACCATCTGCGACATGCGGGTCATAAATATGATGGCCTCCCAATAAGAACCCAAGCCAAACACCAAATATGTCACCACGCTTTCTTTGATTTTTATAATTCCGCGCCTGCTTTAAACCATGACGTAATTTGTAATGCGCTAGTTCATGTGCCAATAAAAAAGCCAACTGAGCTTCATTTTCCAGTAACGCCAGCATACCAACTGAAATATAGGCAGCTCCGTTTGGCATCATGAATATATTAGGCTCAACATCCGGTGTTACGCGTATTCGAGGTCTCAAGGTTTGTTGTTCTAATCTCTGGACATTGACCTTCAGCAACATTTGATTGAGATATTTATTGAGCTCAAAGAAATCATATTCTGCCAACGCACGATTCTGGTCTGCCTCGAGCTTATCGGCTTGCTCCCATAGCACTGTTTCATCACGCTCCATTTTGGACGTGTCAAAATCAGAGCTCATTGCAGGTACTTTTGTTGAGGCGCAACCCGTCGATATGAGCACGAAAAGTACAACAGTCACGACGGTGAGATCTTTATGTAAATCTCTATAGATACAGGCTTTCAGCTTTAGCATAACTTACCCTTTTTATTGATTAAGGTAAGCCTATGCCAACGAAGCTGAACAAATACTGAATATCTTGAATTTTACTTATTTCGGCGAGCAGAATCGGTACATTAAGCTGGTTTAGAATCAAACAAACTATAATTACCAATTGTATGACAGGCTAGAGACTAGAGTTCACATAGAAGGAATACCAAAGACTGGAATAGCTAGAGTTTTGCGATCTCGTTTCTGTACGCCTCTTTGCTGTAACCTGGCACAACCTTATTATTAAACACTGTTAGTGGCACACCTTTGCCACCTAGTTTTTTAAATTCGCGCGCCGCTTCAGACGAAGCTTCTACATTATGCTCCTGAAAAGCTATTTTGTTCTCAGTTAAATCTTTTCGAGCGAGATCGCAGTATCCGCAACCTGGGCGAGAATAAAGAACTACATTAGCATTACTAACTCTAGTACCTAATTCCGCTTTAATCACATCACGATTAAACCCCGCTAACATACGCCCGTTAACGAGTGTGGTCGGAAGCTCACTTCCTCCCAACTTTTGATAGTGCTTAAATGCCTCATCTGACTCGTTAATATCATAGACTTTATGTGCGACATCACGACGCGCTAGATACTTAACAAGATGATCACAGTCTTCGCAGTTGCTACTGGTATAAACCACAACACTACCATTATTATCTGCAATGACAGTTTCAGGGGTAATCTGGTTTTCAGTACTATACCAATACGCTCCACCTGCTCCTGCACCAATCACCAGTAATAAGATTATGACTGCTTTCATACACATCTCTACTATCTACAAAACTCGCAACCAGCATGCAAAATTACAAGAATTTATAGAAGGAACTACAACACCGAATACGGCATCTAAAATTTGAACCAAGTCATAAATGTGTGTAAGGGATATCGATAAAAAATAACGAGGATCCTGGTAATCGTAATTACTGGGAACCTCGATACTCAACCCAAAACACTTCTCTTATTTGGGTAGTGGCATAAGGTATTCAGCCTGTATAACTATTTCAATTTCATCTGACACCATAGGCACCGCCACATCCAGCCCCCAATCTGATCGCTTGATAATACTGTGACCGCTTAACCCAATCACCTGAGCGCCTTTTCTTTTGTTGACTGCCGTTTTATTAAATTTCAAATGTACAGATGCGGGGAGGGTTTTACCTTTGATAGTCAATTCACCGATCATTGTTCCAACCTTACTGTCTCGCATCATGACTTTAGTACTATTAAAGGTGATTGTTGGATATTTTTCCACATCGAAGTATTTCTCACCGCGCAGATGATCATCAAATACATCCACACCTGAATCTACCTTGCTTGCATCTATGCTAACCGACACGGTTGATTTTGACGGATCAGATCCATTCCATTCGAGTGTGGAATCCCAATCACGCCAGCGCAACATGGGTTTTGAATAGCCCTGATGCGCATAGCTGAATGTTATATAGCCATGGGTCTTATCAATGCTATAAGTGCCATCAGGCGCATCAGAAGGATTGCTTTCGTCTCCCAACTTAAGTGGCGATTTATCGGCAGCAAAAGAAAAAACGCTAAATGCGAATAGTACGAGCAGAAGGCATAATTTGTTACTGTTTATCATCGTTAACTCCTTAGTTGACTTTATTTGTTTACGATTAGTCAGGGTACTCATCAAAACAAGGCAAGCCATCACCATAGCATGACCAGCTGGCTCGAGAGTTCTGGAAGATTCTCGACTGAGGTTGCATAACAGGATCTGTATCCAGAAGACCTGCCGGTATTAACACCGCTCCCATTGAAGATATTTCTGATGGAAGCGGACTACCGCAAGTGGTACAGAAGTGTCGAGTATAGTGTTCGGATTCGGGTACGGTATAAGCACCTTGATTATCCTCACCTTTGATCCATTTAATGGCATCCGCCTGAACCAGCAGATTACTGGCGTGGCCAGTGCCAGTTGATTTGCGGCAACGTTGACAATGACAATGTCGAAAACGAATCGCTTCGCCCTGTATTTCAAAACCAACATTTCCGCAAAGACAACTTCCCTGATGTGTCGTGCTCATTTCTACTCCACGATTCCCTGACAATAACCACAATATAAGTAAATAACTATGTTTTCAATTTCAAGATAGACGACTCCAATGCTTGAAACAATTCCTCGGGTTCATCAGTACCTATTCGAATTACTTTACCACTCTCGAGTTTCAACTCAACCGCATCCAGGCCCGAAACACAATATAACCAACCATCAGGTATTAACCGTATGCCAAGTCCCCACCAGTATTTGTTTCTTACTCTGGCGATACTATTAACCTTACTTAGACTTATGGATTTTTTCCAAAATCCCAGAGTAAAGTGCCATTCAACATTTTTTGGAGTAACTCTGGTTGACATTAACGAGAATAAACAACAAACCAATGTCATGATAAGAACTCCCGGCAAGAAAATACGTCGATCAATAATATTTAAAACAAGTAACACTGATAGAAGTATTACCACTGCTGAAGTAAATATAATTACGACCGAACCAAACTGAACATTATGATATTCACCGATTTCATCCTCATTATTGAGCAAATAGTCATGGCTCACTTCGAACACTGCAGCCAATGCTTTTAAAGTCTCTGGCGAGGCCTTACCATCAGCCTCAAGGCGCTGGATGGTGCGCATACTGACGCCACAAGCCGTAGCTAACTCCTCCTGTGATAGTAAACGCTTGGCGCGTAGTTTTTTAACGAGACCTGAATTTATTTTCATTTCCATGGAGGCAACCTGTCACTAATTCAAACAAACAGATTACGCGAGCTTGTCTATTTTAAGTGACGACATTATACCGCCAGCTAACCGCCATGCTTGATATTTTACGATAAACGGAACAAATTACAGTACTTTAGAAATAAAGAAACTGATAAATCCAGCATCGAGATACTAGCTTGTTGGTTATAATGAACCTGAATACCAAGATCATTACAGAATAGGAATTAACAATGAATAAAATCGTGATGATACTGACTACAATAATTCTTACTGCATGTACTTCTACACTTTCTAAACCAGCCCTGAATATCTCTCAAGAAGTCAATGAAAAATGGCAAACACTTGATAGTGTGAGCTACCAAGGCAAGCGCGATGATATTTCTTTCATATCAAGCACCCATGGCTGGTACGGAACAGGCAAAGGTGACTTGTACTCAACTATTGATGGTGGCACTTCATGGAATCTTGTAACGAGTAGGCCTGGCACATTTATTCGTGCACTTGGGTTTATCAATGAAAGTACAGGCTACATTGGCAACGTTGGCACAGATTATTACCCTGGTGTTTCTGATGAAAACCCCTTATACAAAACAACAGACGGGGGGAGAACCTGGTCTGCAGTTGATACTGGCAACTCAACCATTAAAGGAGTCTGCGCAATTGATATCTTGCAGACAGAACGTATTTTCCAAGGTGATTTAGTAGAACATTCAATTATTTATGCAGCAGGAAGAGTTGGTGGTCCAGCTGGAATTCTTCGATCGATTGACTCAGGAGAAAACTGGAGCGTTATAAATATGTCTGAACATGCCGGCATGATACTCGACCTAAAATTCTTTACTGAGGATACAGGCCTTGTTTTTGCAAGCACCAGCAGTGAAATGGAAAAAGCTGAAGGCCTGATTCTAAGAACTGAAGATGGGGGCAAGAACTGGACACGCGTCTATACCTCCGGACGCAAAATGGAATTAATATGGAAAGGATCATTTATTGATGATGCAATCGGGTACGCTACCGTTCAAAGTTATGACAAGAACCGCTCTCAACAATTAATTGTAAAGACTACTGATGGCGGTCGTAGCTGGACTGAACTACCATTGGTGAAAGACAATACAGCTCGTCAATTTGGCATTGGATTTGTAGATGAAAACCACGGTTGGGTAGGCACAATGGCTGGCGGTTTTTACACGAATGACGGCGGCAAATCATTTGTTCCTGCACCTGTTGCTAAAGCAGCCAACAAATTTCGTATTGTAGATTCAGATAATGGAGCAGTCGTATTTTCCATAGGTACTGAAATTCAAAAACTTTTTATTACCAGGAAGTAAGTTGTTCTTGATGCTTTGTTGAATCTTCAGACATAGCAACAACAATCAATGTAAGAGATAGCCAATAGGTGCCAAGTATAGGCAAGGCTGACCATTCAAATGGCAAATAAAATTTATTAAACGCCAGTATCGCATCCGAAATCATAAATAAAATTGGGGCAATTACCAAAAGGTTATTTGCATTATTTGTGCGGTTCATTCCAGCGCGTATTCCCTGCCAACTCATTATCACTATGCAGACCATATAAATAGCTACAGGTAAGTATAGATTGCCCAAATTTGGCAGTAAGAAAATGTAATAAGAAATGCTGATCAAGGTCAAAAGAGTGAGGGTTGATAAAAAGTACCGATCATCCACCAATGTAAAGAATAGATATGCAAACACTAAATGTGCGACCAAAAACGCGGCTAGACCATAGATAAAGAAAGATTCCTTAAGTAATAGTGTGTCGCCCATTAAACAAAACACAAGCGACACAAATGTAAGAATTGAAGGTTTCGAGAGTGGTTTTTTTGAAAAACACACCAACATTACAATTATTAAAATTGTTGTCGCAGGTTTAACAAAAGAATATAAAACACTTATGCCACAAACTGAGGCAAAGATCGAGATACAACCAAGTGAAAATATACCTGATAAGAAACACACCCTTACCTTACTTAAACGCTGCATTTTATTCTGACCTTAAAAACAGTTAATACAAACGAAATGAGTATTCCAGAAATAAATCAACAGCACTACTACCGAGACAGTCCAATTGAAATAAATACCACATGCGTTCAGTCAATAACCACAATTATAAAATCATTCATTAATTTACGACAAAGAGTTACTCAGTCTATGCGAATTCTCATTGAGAATTGACAACAGCATCAAAAGTCAAATCGACAACGGGATCTGACGCAGTAATAGAATTGATTATCCAGTTTAGACCTGTTCCAGCAGGACTGCTGTCATTGTTACTATCACCCCCTGCAAGTGACCTAGTGCCATAATTGTTACAGTTAAATTTCATGGGGTAAACAACCTGGTTCTCACTAAACATCACCACACGAAATCCTGAAAAATAGCTTCTAACAATATTCCTTTAACTAAGCAACATAATGCGGTGCTGGAGGGAGATTGGTCGGGGCGTAATCTGAATCTGATTTGATTTGTTTTTTGACAGATTTATGTACTGCACATCTTTTGGTAATCGCGCGCACAGCCTTCCCATAGGGCTTCCAAATGCCAGTAAAACAATCATGCACATGCCCGGGTAACTCAGGGTGTATATGGCGTTCTATATAACTCTTTTTAAACTTCAACCCGTGTTTTGACGCGCAATGTATCGCCCACATTAATGCAACATCAGACAAGTTTTGTTCGCAACACCCTCCACCAACATCAGAATGAGATCCTGCAAACCAGACCTCTTTGACACGAGCATCTTTTTTCCAGCGCAAAATTGGGAAAAACTTTCTTACCTCATCAACCGCCATGGCGTGATAACCCGCCGAAACATTAGCGCTCAATACGTTGTCGTTATAATCAGCATCATTGGTTGCTTTAACGGTGTCCCACACGATCACCATTTCAATCTCAACATCAATAAAACGCCCTTCCTTCTTTAACGCTTTTGTACTCTGCTTATCTCGGTTGAGATACATTTGCCAACCACGCTCAACATCTGCTGCTTTAACAGGTATACCACTATGGGCAAGCAATCCGCACAGTCTACGTGCTGCATAAGCACCACGACTAAAACCGACAATGAATAACTTTAGCTTTTTGCGTTCATTCTCAGGCACATTGTAAGTACGCCGTAAAAAGCGATAAGCGCCTAAAATCCTTTTATCAAGACCATAACCATAGATTCCACCAGGCAGTGCTTCCCACGCCCTGGTACCGGCACCACTCTCGTAATGTTGTTCTTGATTACGGCTCATTAATGCCGATAAAAATTTGACTACATTGGTACCGGTTACCTCTCCATTAGATTGAAACTCTGGTTCATTCCAGGTTCCATCCAGTCCTACTATTACATTTTTACTGGTTGCCATTTTATTACTCTACCGCGGGTACCCATTCTTCTTCTACCTCATCAGGGTCTGGTGTATCACACCACCACTCAACCGTTTGAGGCACATATAAACCCAGAGTGGCGACCGACGCGAGGAGCATAACCGCGTTGGTATGATGCTCTACGCGAAACAAGTTACCCTCGTCGCATTTTTCTATTGAATAAGGCTGCCAGCGAAAACCATACAAAGAGCCATGCACTGTTTGACTGCCAGTTTCCGAATTCGGCTTTATTGAGCCAGGGCCTTCGACTTCAAAGGTGGCACACGCAGTTGAACCAATAAGTACTAATACAAGGACAACTAATATTTTCATACAATCATTTCCATTAGGCTCAACCAACTAATCATGAATCGCTAAAACAACACCAAACAACGTAAATATCAACAGCGCACGTACGCCGTGTTATGCTTTCTTTGATATTCTGGCAAAACTCTGAACAGGTTACATTTTATGTCTTCGTCAAAATTCTGCATACCCCTGCATGTTAATTTTTACAGGCATTACGAAAAGACAGCGCCTTTCATTCTTTTTATACTCTTATTCTGCGCAGGACCAGCCATGGCGATAGAAGAACCCAAATACAGCATTATCGAAACTTCTGATCAGTTTGAATTACGCGCTTATGATTCAAAAATTGTTGCCGAAACTTTTGTCTCGGGGTCCTCATATGACGCCTCCAGAACAGGGTTCAAACGAATAGCTAACTATATTTTTGGCAATAACACCTCTCAGAATGGATCTAATGAAAAAATCAGCATGACTGCACCGGTCACTATAGAACAGAAAACAGAAAAAATTGCCATGACTGCACCGGTCACTATTGAAGAACAAGACGATAAATGGCGGGTTCACTTTGTGATGCCAGCCAGTCACAGCATGGATACACTACCAACTCCGAACAACAGCAATGTACTGTTGCGAGAATTACCCGCAACAAATTATGCCGTGATTTCATTCTCCGGCTTAAGCGGAGAAAAAAAGGTAGCCAGAAAAACCGCTGAGTTAATGTCCTGGCTGGAAAGTAAAAACATCACTGCCACGGGAAAACCTGAACTGGCCCGGTATAACGTCCCTTGGACACCGCCTTTCATGAGGCGCAATGAAATCATGATCTCCTATTAAACCCTCTTTGGAACCAACATAAATCAATAGAGAGAAGCATGTTTAATTCAATAGTTGCCAGCGTTAATGACATCCTTTGGGGTAAAGGTCAGGTATTAATATATATGCTGTTGTTTGCAGGCATCTGGTTTTCGGTGCGCCTGGGCTGTATACAACTGCGACACTTTGGACACATGTTCAGCCTACTCAAAGGTAGTACTACTTCAGACCGATCCGGCATCAGCTCATTTCAGGCACTTTGTACCAGTCTCTCTGCACGCGTTGGAACGGGCAACCTGGCTGGTGTAGCAATAGCAATATCTCTGGGTGGTCCAGGTGCTATTTTCTGGATGTGGGTAATTGCGTTTCTCGGCATGGCCACCGGATACGCCGAAAGCCTGTTGGGCCAGGTGTATAAAGTACGCGACAGCAATGGTGAGTTTCGCGGTGGCCCTGCCTATTACATCAAACAAGGTCTCGGGCTGGGCTGGCTCGGTATTACCTTTTCGGTCTGTCTGTTATTCGGCTATGGATTTATCTTTGGAGCCACACAAGCCAATACAATTACCGATGCATTAAATTATGCTTACGGCATTCCTACCCTCACCTCGGGTTTAATCATTACTGTATTAGCCGGGATCATTATTCTGGGTGGCTTGCGCGCGATTGCAAAATTCTCAGGCATAGTTGTTCCGATCATGGGTATTGCCTATGTTTTAGTGGTGGTCGGAATAGCAGTAGTCAACATTAGCAGTGTACCGGCAATGCTATCTGATATTGTCACTTCAGCTTTCGGGCTCAATGAAGCAGCAGCCGGTACATTTGCAGCAGCTATTAAAAACGGCATACAGCGAGGCCTCTACTCAAACGAAGCCGGCACCGGTGCTGTACCCCAAGCCGCTGCCAGCGCCTCACCACAACCCAAACATCCAGCGACACAGGGATACATTCAAATGCTTGGCGTGTTTCTGGATACCATGGTTGTTTGTACTTGTACTGCGATTATCATCTTGCTCGCCGGAGGAACCAGTGGCGAAGGAATGGAGGGCATCAGACTGACGCAGGATGCCATGACCAACCATATTGGTAGCTGGGGAATACACTTTGTATCCATCGCCATTAGCCTCTTTGCTTTCACCTCAATAGTGGCGAATTACGCCTATGCAGAAAGCAACTTACATTTATTCAAGCAAGACAACAAAATGGGTCGCGGAGTATTGACAGTGATTTTCCTGGCTATGATATTAGTCGGCGCTAATGCCAACCTGCAGAACGTGTGGGCAGCAGCAGATATGGCATTCGGCTTGATGGCTGTGATTAACATCATCGCTATCGTGTTGCTTACTCCGACGATTCTTGCCGTCAGTAAAGACTACGCATTAAGAAGAGAAGAAAAAGTATCGATGAACTATGCTCGTGGTGACTGCCCTATTCAGGGTGAAAGCGAGCAAGGAATATGGGAAAAGCAAAAGTAGTTACCAAAAAACAAGCAGCATAATTGATCAGCAGTCGCTTTAGTTAAGACCTATGGAGACGTCACCAACCTCCATCCAATCCACAATCAATGAGCGTCGTGTGAATTTCCATATTCCCGAGCTACGTGAAAACTTATCCTGGTATCGAATCTCCATCACCATGACCCGATCGCTGCCACCCTCACTTTGAGTATGCAATAAGTGTCTGGCGCTACAATAAGTTTCTGCTACCGCACTATCACCATCAATTTTTGCCAGTTGTTGGTGTACAACATGATTTGTTTTACGATAAAACTCATTTAATGTTGCTGGAATAGCCAAAACTTTTTCCAAGCCTTGAATATTAAACCCGGGACCCTGGATGACAATCTCGTCTGCCATGATTTCAGTGAGTATTTCAGGCTCATTGCTATCCATCGCTCGCGCATAGAGATACGCCAGCTGCTGCAACTCAGGCTCAACTGACAAAACACCTGCCATATCAATGGGCTCTATCTCACCCAGCTCTTCAGTGACATTATCTACAATCTCTTGAATCACGCGCGTTACATCATTCCTGCGATATCCAAGCAGTGCTGTTTCCTCTGCATCAGGCTGATATGAAACCACGCTACCACGCCCCGGAATAATGGCCACATCAGGAAGCATGGGATGCTCTTGATCAAGTTCAGGAATAGGTATTTTATTTCCAGACGCGTGAAAAAATTGCTCAAAGAACTTAGCAAAGCTCAGGTTCTCATCACCAACCAGATACGAAGTTCCTCCCACACCATTATTGAGTGCACCCTCAATCGCTTCTGCCAGTGAATGTACCGACATAAAATTCGAAGCACCAGATGGACCAAACTGTTTTATTTCCGG
>CALISW010000217.1 GCA_938041655.1 uncultured Thiotrichales bacterium
CTTATTGCCACCGGTTTCCCGGTGTCTTTCCGGTTGGGTGTCAGCGCCATTATTCTGGCTTTTGTGTTTGGCACCTGCTTGGGAACGCTGGCCGCGTTGCGGCAAAACTCACTGACCGACTATAGTGTAATGACAGCAGCAATGACGGGCATATCCGTGCCTAATTTCGTCATGGCGCCGATCTTGATTTTAGTTCTTGCTGTTTATTTGAAATGGTTACCAGCAGGCGGCTGGAACGGCGGTGCATTTAAAAACACCATCTTGCCAATCGTAAGTCTGGCATTGCCACAAATTGCCTATATTTCGCGTTTAACCCGAGCCAGCATGATTGAAGTCTTACGTAGTAATCCTATTCGAACAGCCAGAGCAAAAGGTTTGCCTGAACGGCTGGTGATTTTAAGACACGCATTAAAGCCCGCACTGTTACCGGTGATTTCGTATCTGGGGCCTGCAACCGCAGCCATCATTACCGGTTCGGTAGTGGTTGAACAAATTTTCGGTATACCCGGACTAGGTCGTTATTTTGTGCAAGGCGCACTTAATCGTGATTACACACTAGTCATGGGTGTTGTCGTATTTTACGGTGCCTTAATTATTTTGTTCAATTTTCTGGTTGATCTGGTCTACGCCATGCTCGACCCGAGGATTCGTTACTAATGTCTGCCGGTAATGCCGCTACATTGGAAAGTGTGAGCCAGCAGCAGGAGATCAAAGGCCGCAGTCTGTGGGACGATGCTTTTTATCGATTGCTTAAAAACAAGGCAGCGATGGTCAGTGTAGTCATCCTCTCGATATTAATGATTTTGGTTATCTTCGCTCCGTTGTTCAGTCCCTTTGCTTTTGATGAGGTTGACTGGGATCTGATTTCAAGTGC
This sequence comes from uncultured Thiotrichales bacterium, assembly GCA_938041655.1. Classification (GTDB taxonomy): domain Bacteria; phylum Pseudomonadota; class Gammaproteobacteria; order CAZUMV01; family CAZUMV01; genus CALIRD01. Next base: position 875 of record CALISW010000217.1, read on the forward strand.
CCCCGATATGGCCAGTGGGCATATCTTCGGAACCGACTCTAATGGTCGAGATATGTTTGTGCGTACCTTATACGGCGGACGTATGTCGTTAATGGTCGGTGTATTGGCAACGCTGGTAAGTTTGATCATCGGGATTTCTTATGGTGCTACAGCGGGCTACATCGGTGGTCGTACTGACGCCATCATGATGCGCATTGTCGATATTCTTTACGCCATGCCATTTATGTTTTTTGTTATTTTGTTGATGGTCTTCTTTGGCAGGAATATTTATCTAATCTTTATCGCGATCGGTGCGATTAACTGGCTCGACATGGCGCGTATTGTGCGTGGTCAAACCTTGAGCTTGAAGGGCAAGGAATTCGTCGAGGCGGCATTAGCTAATGGTGTCAGTACCCCGCGAATTATCTTTCGACACATCGTGCCCAACTTGTTAGGTATCGTTGTGGTCTATGTGACCTTGACCATTCCACAGGTGATTCTGGTGGAGTCTTTCCTGAGTTTCCTGGGCCTTGGTGTGCAAGAGCCTAATACCAGTTGGGGTGCCTTGGTTAGCCTGGGTGCACAGAACATGGAAAATGCACCATGGGTATTATTATTTCCTGGTGTATTTTTAGCGGTCACGCTGTTTTGTTTTAACTTCATCGGTGATGGCCTGCGCGACGCGCTTGACCCGAAGGATCGCTAGGCATGTCGATACTGGAAGTGAATGATCTTAGCGTAAAGTTTTCCGTCAGGGATGGTGAAGTTGCCGCTGTGAATAAGGTATCGTTTGAGCTTGAGAAGGGCGAAATTTTAGGTGTGGTAGGTGAGTCCGGCTCTGGTAAAAGTCAGTTGGTGTTGAGCATGTTGGGTTTGCTCGCGAGCAACGGTGAAACCAGTGGCAGTGTTAAATTTGATGGGCAGGAACTGATTGGTATGAAGCCATCAGCGTTGAATCAAATTCGTGGTGATCGTGTCAGTATGATTTTTCAGGACCCGATGACGTGCTTGAATGGTTATTTGAGTATTGCCAAACAAATGACCGAAGTGCTGACCCTGCATAAGGGCATGGATTATAAAACCGCATTGGCGCGTTCAACCGAGATGCTGGATGCGGTTAAAATTCCAGATGCGAAGAACAGAATAATGCGCTATCCACATGAGTTTTCTGGTGGCATGCGTCAACGTGTCATGATTGCGATGTCGCTACTCTGCAAGCCGGATTTGTTGATCGCAGATGAACCGACTACCGCGCTGGACGTGACTGTTCAGGCACAAATCATAGAGCTGCTCAATGATCTGAAAGATGATTTTGGTATGAGTATTATCATGATTACTCATGACCTGGGTGTGATTGCCGGCATCAGTGACAATGTATTGGTGATGTATGCCAGCCGCGCTGTTGAATATGCCCCGGTCCATGGTTTATTCGAATCACCCAATCATCCTTACACCAAAGCCTTGTTGCGATCTATTCCACGCCTTGATAACACCGCTCACGAAGATTTGTATGCCATTCCGGGAAATCCTCCTAACCTGCTTCACTTGCCTGAGGGGTGTGCTTTTGCTGAGCGTTGTGATCATCAAAAAGAGAAGTGTTTAGAGGATAGACCTTTGTTGAGATCAGTTTCTGAAGGTCGACAAAAAGCCTGTCATCTGGATGAGTTGCCATGACTGCATCATTACTTGAAGTTGATCAACAGAGGGTCCATTTTACTTTGCCTGGCGATGGCTTGATATGGCCTGGTAAGAAAACACTTAAAGCGGTAGACGGCATTAGTTTTACATTAAAGCCCGGTGAGACCTTAGGTGTGGTAGGGGAGTCTGGTTGTGGCAAGTCGACACTGGCGCGTGGAATTTTAGGGTTAGTGCCCGTAACTTCGGGTAGCATCAAACTAAATGGTGTTGAGCTGACAGAACTGTCACGCCGTGATATGCGCGAGCAGCGTCGAACGATGCAGGTGGTGTTTCAGGACCCACTGGCATCGCTAAACCCACGCATGACGGTGGGAGAGATTATTGCCGAGCCATTGAAAGTCTATAACCCTGAGATGTCCTCAAAGGATCTTAAGCAGCAGGTTGTATCGATGATGGATCGAGTTGGTTTGTTACCCAATTTGATAAATCGCTACCCGCATGAGTTTTCAGGTGGTCAGTGTCAACGTATTGGTATTGCACGAGCATTGATTCTAAAACCAAAATTATTGATTTGTGATGAACCCGTTAGTGCACTGGATGTTTCTATTCAAGCACAAATTATTAACTTGCTAATGGAGCTACAGCAGGAATTCGGTTTGGCTATGGTGTTTATTGCGCATGACTTGAGTGTGGTTAAACATATCAGCCATCGAGTAATGGTCATGTATCTGGGTAAGGTAGTAGAAATGGCTACTCGAGAAGAGCTCTATAAAAACCCGAAGCACCCGTATACCAGAGCATTGATTGATTCAATTCCATTGCCTGACCCGGAGCTGGAGCGGAATAAAAAAATTAACACTCTGGATGGTGATTTACCGTCACCGCTTGCTCCACCCAGTGGTTGTGCGTTCCGTACTCGGTGCCCAAAAGCACACGACCGATGTAAAGAGGCGGCGCCCGATTTAGAGGTGTTTGAAAATAATCACAGTGTGGCTTGTTGGGACCCGAATTAGATTGCTTCAATCTAACGTAAATGTAAATTAAATTTACAATTCAACAGCATGTCTGTGCGGCTAAATGCTATCTGGGCTATTATAGGTACCTAATATTTACTATTAATCCTGCCACTTAATAACAATAACAAAGATTGTGGTTACAGGATGTCTGGGAGGCAGACATGTCAGTAGCAAGCATTGTACGTAAACTCGTATTCATTATTCTTTTTGTACTTGTTACAAATCCAGCTCTCGCAGAGCGTGCACATTTGAAAATCTCATCCGTAACCGGTGGTTGGGAACATCTCAAGATGGGCAATAACCCATCCAATGTATGGGGTCCGCAAATTGATGTCACTAGCCACACCAGCCTGCAGTTGGTAGTAAAGGATCTTGGAGGGGCTGACTGGAGCAAGTTACAAGTTGCTCCCAATGGTTCCAATGGAGTCACAATAGGCAATCATTTTAACGGTAATGCCTCAGATTGGGTTACAGTGACTATTCCTCTTTCAGCTTTTCCATCGAGTGCGATGGCTAGTCTCTCACACCTTAGTTTGCCATTCAGCAATGGTGCCAGTCCGTACGCATTTGGGCTTGATAGCGCTACCTTCGTCGGTGATGGTCAGGATTTGATCTGGTTCGATGCTGAAAGTAAAAATGACAATGCTATACAAGGCAGTATTCTGCATGAGTTGATTCCTGACGATGGCAATGGCGGCGGAGATCAGCCTGATCTAACCATCTCTGATTTGCAGTCAGTTGGCACGGGTCAGCAGGGCGAAGTTGTGAGCTACCGTTTTGATCTCAACAACATCGGTGATGTGGTTGCCACGGATAGTTATATCATTGGCGCGTTTCTTTCGACTGATTCAACATTTAGTAACGATGATGTACAAGCCGGAGTAGTGAATACTGGCAATACTCCTTTGGGAACTATTCAAAATATCGATGCAGCGATTACTGTGCCTAATGACCTCGCGGCGGGCAGTTACACTTTAATTTTGGCTGCAGATATCAATAATGACATCAATGAAAAAAGTGAGACAAATAATACTGTCGGTATTCCCTTTACAGTGACTGGTGGCAATGGTGGAGAATTACCTGATTTGCGTGCCATTGGTATTCTTGATCTGCCTCCAGGCCTTGATCCTGGTGACTCATTCACTACACGCTTCAGGTTTGAAAATGCTGGAACAGCTGCTGTTGATGGTGATTACGTTGTCAGCATCGTTCTATCTGATGACAGTTTTATCAGTACAGATGATCGTGTCTTGCGTAGTTTTTTATTCGGGAATACCTCGGTCGGCGGACAAGTCACGTCCACCCGAAACATTATTCTACCCAACGATGTCGCACCTGGTGATTATCGGATGATTCTCAATGTTGATGGTGGCAACAATATAGTTGAAAGTAATGAGAATAATAATATTGCCAGTCGAGGTGTCAGAGTCTTTGGCACAACTGGTGACTTACCAGACTTGACTGTATCTGATTTACAATCTGTCGCCGTTGGCGAGCCGGGTGAAATCGTAATCTACACCTTTGACCTCAATAATATCGGGGACATAATTGCAGCTGACGATTACACCATCGCTGCATTTTTATCTACGGATACCAATTTTAGTAGCGATGACGTAGAGGTTGGAACCGTTAGTACGGGTAACACCCCTGTCGGGACTATCGATGATGTGGGTGCTGCAATCACGGTGGACGAAGATCTTGAGCCGGGTGATTATCACCTGATCCTGGTTGCCGACAGAGACAGCGAGATACTCGAAAAAAGTGAGACCAATAATACTACCAGCATCCCGTTTGCTGTCACTACTGGTGGTGGAGGCGGTGGTGGTGGAGATGATGTACAGCATTTGCATGTTAATAACACCATTGGTGGTTGGCAGAAGCTGAAAATTGGACATAACCCGAACAATCTTTGGGGGCCACCGATTTCCCCGGTTAATGGCAATACCCATCTTGAACTTGTCGTTAAAGATTTTGCTGGCAACATGGAATGGGACAAGATTGCGGTCATTATCAATGACAGGAACGGTTCCGATACACGCTTGGGTAACTTCCTGCCTTCGAATACATCTGGCTGGTTCACCATCCGAATTCCATTAAGTATATTCCCGGCGAATATTTTTGATGATATTTCTCGCATAGAACTCTTTTCCAGGGATGCGACACCTTGGGAAATTGGTATCGCCAGCATTACCTTCACTGGTGGTAGCTCGGAGTTTGTCTGGCTGGGTGAAGAAAATAATCAACATAACAATGCGGTAGATTCAAACTTCATTACTACTATTGAAGTTGATGAAGGTAGCGGTGGAGGTGGTGATGACAAGCCTGATCTCACTGTCACTAATATGAGTCAACCCGCTTCAGGCGAGGCCGGTGATGTGGTTAATTTTACCTTTAATCTCAATAATATTGGTGATGTGTTGGCCGAAAACTCCTATTTTATAGGTGCCTTTGTTTCTCAGGACAACACTATAGATGACGGTGATGCGCTGGCCGGAGTGGTGCCAACAGGCAATACCCCGGTTGGTACTATTACCGCCGTACCAGCAGCGATTACCGTACCTGATCTGGCGCCTGGTACCTATCGCTTGATCTTACAAGCTGATGTTGATAACACTGTTGATGAGCTTAATGAAGGTAACAATGTGACTAGTCGATCATTCACAATCACCTCATCGACCGGGCCAACGGAAATCAACATCGACCGCACCATGACCGAGACTGCTGTTGAAGTCTTGAATGTCTTTACGTTAGAGAATTTGCTCAATCAACTTGCCAGTCAATCTGGTGATGCTGATCTAAGTGGCTTGGGTTTCTGGCGGCAGTTTTGGGATACGCAAAATACAGGTCCAGGCCTTGGGCGGGGAGCACATTGTGATGATGAATCCGTTTTGAATCCTACCTTCAATGGTTATCCGCTGGAGTGTCCGCGCACCGAAGGCGACGAGGTCAACAATGATCCATTTGATGTCGGTGCAGCAACAGCTTATGAGCCAATCGCATTATCCAACCGCTTTGATCTGGCTGGTACTGATGGCTCGAGTTGTGGTCAGTATCGAATTACCTTTGCCAGGAATTCTGGTAAGAGCTCGGCTTTACGAAGAAACTTTGTTATTTTCGAGGCCGAGTTGCCTAATCCCGCACCTTCCTGCGGAATTGAAGGCTGTCGACCGATCACAGATTTCTGGGTGAGTCTGAGTGAAGAAGAAGACCCGGCTGTGCGAGCACAGCGTTTACAGGATTTCTACTTTAACGGGATACCTTCAGAAAATGTCTCACCTGTTTTTCATGTGAATAACTACATGGCAGGAACGGGTCAGATTCGTACTAACCAGTTTTTGAACACGCCTTTTTCAGGTATCTGGCAGTTACGCGAATATAAAATAGGCGTCTTCTGCGCAGGGAATGATTGTGACATGCAAGCTGTACCAGTCACGGTTAAAGAAAACCCTCAGGGCGAGTTGTTTGATACCTCGTTCTCTGATCCCAGAGCAGAGCAGTTCCGAAGCTTCTTCCCGAGTCAGATTGAATCTCTGGCAGAGGATGATTTGAATCTGATTTCCATGTTGATTCCAGATGACTTTTTGCCGGGGCAGAGTAATTCGCAGGGAGTGCAAAGTAATTACAGTTTCCATCTTGATCAAAATGGCAGCTTTGCCACGACGATTCAGAATCGTTTGAACCAACTGGGTTCAGGCCTGACACCTGGTCAAATTGCCAATCGTGCTACGACCCAGGCATGTGGTGGTTGTCATCAGATTAGTAACGGTCGTGATTTGGGTGATGGCTTGAGCTGGCCGTTCTCGTTAGGTTTTGTACATACCAGTGAGAGCACCTTTGTTGATAGTGCTGGAGTCGAGCGGCATCAGCGTTCGCAAGCATTAAATGATGTGTTCTTGCCACACCGCGCCGGTATTCTTCAGGACTTCAATGACAATGTTGGTAGTTGTGCAGCTCAAGGACGTTCGCTTGCCACAGAGTCATTACGATCCGGTCCTGCTGCCAAGACCTCATCTGCGGATTCTGGACTGGCGGTTAACGCGATTCAGGTTGCTGGTGATAACAAAGGTAATCCAGTTGCACTAAGCCCGGAAGAGTTACGTACTCTGGATGAACAGAGAAAAGCCGGTCGATCTGATGAGAGTATGGGTGGTCCTGCGCGCAGTCACTAGCCGCGGTCCAGCATTTCAATAATGAGCTCGGCCACGTTGGCCGAGCCATTCTCGTTACCTATACGTTGTTTAACCATCCCGAGATTACTGACCATTACCTCTCGATAGTTACTATCATTAAGTATTCTTGAGATTTCCTGTCTGAAATTCTCAGGTATCGCGTCGTGTTGCAGATACTCTTTCACTATTTCTTTCTCAGCTACGATATTAGCCAACGTCAGGTGTTCTATCCTGACCATTCGATTCAGTATCTGATAGCTCACTTCGGCGATTTTATTTGCCGTTAGCATTGGCATTTTCATCAGCGCACTTTCGAGGGTCACTGTTCCCATAGTAACCATGGCAGCGTCACAACACTGCATCGCATCATAAACTCTATCTGATTCAATCAAGTGAACTTCATCGGGTATGCTTTGAGCGGCCCACTGTTCTAGGGTCTGTTTATCAACGCCTGGTGCCATGGGGAGTAAATATTGTGCTTTGGGAAAATCTGCTTGTAATAAGTCCCGTGTCTCCAAATAGAGGGGTAATAAACGGCTGATCTCGCTACGTCGACTGCCTGGAAAAATACCGATCACAGGGTTATCAGTATTCAGATCGAAATCTTGTATATTTTCAGCTTTGTTTTGAGATGCGGTGACTTTGCCGGCCAGTGGATTTCCCACATATCTGACCGGTACTTGATGCTTTTCATAGAACTCAACTTCAAACGGAAAGATCACAGCCAGCATGTCTACTAGTCGTTTGATACGATTGACGCGCTTCTCGCGCCAGGCCCAGAACTTGGGGCTGATATAAAACAATACGGGTATATCAAGCGCTTTCGCAGCAGCGGCGACTTTAAGATTGAATTCAGCGTAATCAATCAACACCACCAGCGATGGCTTGGTTTCATTTATGTGTTGCTTGACCTGATTTAATGCTTTTCTGATTTGTGGGTAGTGTCGAATTACTTCAAATAAGCCCATCACTGCCAAGCCACGATTATCGACGACTACCTCGGCTGAGCTGGCTTCCAGTGCTTCACCGCCCATGGCACTGATGCTGAGATCCGGTCGCAAGTGTGACAACTCTTTGACGAGATTAGCGCCGTGCTTGTCTCCTGAGGCTTCACCGGTAACTATGACGATAGAGTCTGACATTTCTGTGAATTTCTACAGCCTGATAACGTAAAGAGAGTGTAACTCAAGCGGCAAGCCAAATCTCCTGTCAGGGGTCATTCTCGAGGTGCTTCAAGAGCTCATTTTGATGTGATTTATGCTAATGTTAAGTACTCAGGAGTATCCACATGAAAGACATCATTGCCGGCGTAGATGAAGCGGGAAGAGGGCCTCTGGCAGGTCCTGTGATCTCGGCTGCAGTGGTGCTGAATCCCGCACAACCCATTGCAGGTTTGGCCGATTCCAAAGTACTGTCAGCCGCTAAAAGGGCCAAGCTAGCGATAGAAATCAAGAGCAAAGCGCTCGCCTGGGCGGTTGGTCGTTGTGATGTGGATGAGATCGACGAATTAAATATTCTTTGGGCTAGCATGTTATCAATGAAACGCGCGGTTGAAGCGTTGGAAATCAAGATCGAGCATGTGCTGGTTGACGGTAATCGTTGCCCCGATCTGAGTGTGCCTGCCACTGCTATCGTCAAAGGTGATTCAAAAGTAGCGGAAATTAGTGCAGCCTCCATTATTGCTAAAGAAACACGCGATGCTGAGATGGTCGAGCTCGACCTGAGTTATCCGGAGTACGGTTTTAAACAACACAAGGGCTATCCGACCAAATATCATCGTGAAAGGCTGCTGGCAGTCGGGCCTTGTCGTCATCACCGCAAAAGTTTTACGCCGGTAAGGGATCTTTTTACTGGCTTATGAGTTCTGATTTCGTTCATTTAAAACTCCATACCGAGTTTTCATTAGTTGACAGCGTAGTACGCATCAAGCCACTGATGCAGCGCTGTGCTGAATTGAAAATGCCTGCTGTTGCTCTGACTGATCAGAGCAACTTGTTTGCCATGGTCAAGTTCTACCGCGCATCTTTAGCGGCAGGCATCAAACCTGTGTTCGGTGTTGATGCCTGGATAGAAGAAGAGGATGCAGCACAACGCGTCACTTTGCTTTGTCAAAATCGGGCGGGCTATGGAAATCTCACTGAGCTAATCTCAAAAAGTTTTATCGATGGTCAAAAGCTGGGTAAGTCCTACATGCGTTCAGAGTGGTTGGCCGAACACAATGAAGGTTTGATTGTGTTGTCCGGCGGCGCGCATGGTGCCATGGCTAACAATCTAATCAATAATCACCAGCGCAAACTCGCCAAAGAATTAAAGTTCTGGCAAAGCCATTTTGAAAACCGATTCTACTTTGAGCTGCATCGAACCGGCAGGGAATACGAGAATGCCTACTTACATAAAGCCGTAGAGCTGGCGGTAAAAAATCAATTACCGGTGGTCGCCACCAATGATGTTCGGTTTTTATCCAGTGATGATTTTGATGCGCATGAAGCCAGAGTCTGTATTCACGACAGTAATGTATTGAATGACCCGTCACGGCCTAAAAATTATACCGATCAGCAATACCTGAAGACGGGCGAAGAAATGTCGGAGCTGTTTTCTGATATACCTTCTGCCATTAGCAATACTCTCGAGGTTGCCAAGCGCTGTACTACCGAACTGGTACTGGATGAGAGTGTCTTGCCTGAATTCCCGATACCGGATGGCCATAACACCGAATCATGGATTGAGCATCAATCCAGTGAAGGCTTGCAAGAGCGTTTTGCTACTAACATGATTCTGCCAGCTGAAGATAAAGCTGAACAACAGGAAATTTATAAGCAGCGTTTAAAAGTTGAACTGGACGTAATCAACCAAATGGGCTTTCCAGGTTACTTTCTGATTGTTGCCGACTTTATTCATTGGGCGCGCGAGAACGATGTACCGGTTGGGCCTGGTCGTGGTTCCGGTGCCGGTTCGCTGGTTGCCTTTGCCCTGAAAATCACCGATATAGATCCACTACGCTATGACTTGCTGTTTGAACGTTTTCTGAATCCTGAGCGGGTATCGATGCCGGATTTCGATGTCGATTTTTGTATGGACAAACGCGATTCTGTGATCGACTATGTGGCTGAAAAATACGGCCGTGAAAAAGTTTCGCAAATTATTACTTACGGCACCATGGCTGCCAAGGCGGTAGTGCGGGATGTAGGTCGAGTTCTGGGGCACCCTTATGGCTTTGTAGATCGCATTGCCAAGCTGATTCCATTTGAAGTCAAGATGACCTTGACCAAAGCCTTGGAACAGGAAGAAGAGTTGCGCACGCTGTATGAGACCGACGAGGAGGTCACTGCATTACTCGATCTGGCGATGAAATTGGAAGGCCTTTCCCGAAATGCAGGCAAGCATGCGGGTGGTGTGGTTATAGCGCCGACCAAGCTGACGGACTTTTCTGCGCTCTATTGTGAGCCGGGCGGGCGCAATTTGGTCACCCAGTTTGATAAAGACGATGTCGAGGCGATTGGACTGGTTAAATTCGATTTCCTGGGTTTGCGCACGCTGACGATTATTGACTGGGCGGTTAAAGCGATTAATGCGGCTAAAGCCGATGACGAAGAGTTGTTAGACATTACCCAGATCCCACTGGATGACAAGCCGTCGTATGAGTTGCTTTCCAATAAACAAACGACGGCCATCTTTCAGCTTGAGTCGGGTGGTATGAAAGAGTTGATCGGCAAGCTCAAACCCGATCAGTTTGAGGATATTATTGCACTGGTTGCATTGTACCGCCCCGGTCCGTTGCAATCAGGTATGGTGGATGACTACGTTGCCCGTCGTCATGGCCGGCAACCGGTTAATTATCCGCACCCCAGTCTGGAGGAAATACTCAAGCCGACCTACGGGATAATTCTGTATCAAGAGCAAGTCATGCAGATTGCTCAGGTATTGGGTGACTTCACGCTGGGCGCTGCCGATATTTTGCGTCGTGCAATGGGTAAGAAAAAAGAAGCGGAAATGCTCAAGCAGCGTGAGTTCTTTATAGAAGGTTGTTCCAAGAATGGTATTGAAGAGCTGGCCTCTGGGTATATTTTTGATCTGATTCAAAACTTCGCTAAATACGGCTTTAATAAATCTCACTCTGCTGCGTATGCATTATTGTCTTATCAGACGGCGTGGCTCAAGACCCACCATACTGCTGCCTTTATGGCGTCGGTGTTGTCTTCTGATCTGGATAATACTGATAAAATCGTCACCCTGATCGATGAGTGTCGTCAGCTCAAAATTGAAGTGTTGCCGCCAGATGTAAATCAATCAATGTTGCCGTTTACTCGCGTTAGTGATAATCAAATTCGTTACGGTTTGGGTGCGATTAAAGGTGTTGGTGAAGGTGCTATTTTCAATTTAATTGAAGAACGCGAGCAGAATGGTTCATTCAAGTCGCTTGATGATATTTGTCGCCGAGCTGATGGTCATAAAACCAGCAAGCGGGTACTGGAGGCTATGATACAAGCTGGTGCCCTTGATTCACTAGGAGCCAATCGTGCCAGTTCTTTTGCCTGGTTACCGCAAGCAATGCAGCGGGCTGACCAGCATGCGCGCGATGCCGAGGCAGGGCAGGACGATATGTTTGGTGGTGCGGCGGCTGTGATTGAAGACGAGCCGATAGAACAAATTCAAGAATGGAATGAGCGTCAGCGTTTACAAGCTGAACGCGACACGTTGGGTTTGTATCTGACGGGTCACCCAATTCAGGAATATTTACACGAGTTGAAATCGTTCACCAGTTGTTCAATCAGTGCGGTGCAGGCGATTTCTGAAAAAGTGGCGAGCCAGGGGCCGGGAGCTGAACGTCAGGTGGTGATTGCCGGGTTGGTGGTGGCATTAAACATTCGTAATGGCAGGAACGGTAAGTTCTGTATTATGACACTGGACGATCGTTCGGGCCGGGTCGAGGTAGGGCTGTTTGGTAAGATGTGGGAAGAGTATGGCAGCCTGGTCATTAAGGATCAGATTCTCGTCATTAATGGCTCTATCAAACAGGATAATTACAGTGGTAGAAATTCACTCAGGGCAACCGAAGTTTTTGATATAGAGCAAGCGCGATCGCGTTATGCGCGCTTTATCGAAGTCGCGTTGCATCAATCTCAGGTGCAAAATGGTTTTGTGCAGGATTTAGCGACCACCATTGAACCCTACAAAAACGGCGAATGTCCGGTTGTGATTCGCTATCGCAACGGTGATGCATTTGCTGAACTCAAGTTGGGTAGAGAATGGGCGGTATTGCCCAGTGACCAATGTTTGAGTCGTCTCAGAAAAATAGTGGGCAAGAATAAAGTTGTGGTGCATTACCCTGAAGCAGCCAGCAACCGATGACGACGATGAGTTTTCAACAACGACTTCAGAAATTGCTGCGAGGCGATCTACCTGGTCTGGCATCTCATGTAAAAATGGTGTCGCCGGTAAGACGAAAAGTTGATGCAAAAAAAAGTGACACCGAACGCACTCAGGCAGCCGTACTGGTGTTGTTCTATCCCGTGGAAGATATTCCGCATTTGATATATATCAAACGCACCGGTGATTTTGGCGTACCGCATGGCGGGCAACTGAGTTTTCCCGGTGGTCGCGCCGAAGAAGTGGATGACAGTCTCGAACATACTGCCTTGCGTGAAGCACAGGAAGAGGTCGGCATAGATGCCACCCAGGTGCAGGTTTTGGGGCGCCTTTCATCGCTGTATATTCCGGTCACTAATTTTTTGGTGCACCCTTATGTCGGTTGGCTGGATCATAAGCCTGAATTAACCGCAGAGGAAAGTGAGGTAGCCGAGATTCTCGAAATACCACTACCACACTTGCAGCAAAACAGTATTTTGGGCGAAACCAGTATTCAAGTACGCGAAGATCTAATAATTGATGATGTTCCTTACTATGACCTGTTTGGTCATGTGTTATGGGGCGCAACCGCCATGATGACCAGTGAATTGCTGGATATCGTTCCAATCATGCGTGAATCGTGACGCTGCCTTGTTATTGCGTTATCATTTTGAACTGTCTCAGGAACACTTAGTGCCATGAACCCCGATTATCTTGATTTTGAACAACCCATTGCCGAGATTGAAGCCAAGATTAATGAGCTTCGATATGTCGGCGATGCTGATAGCGTACATATCGCAGAAGAAATTGGTGCGTTGGAACAAAAGTCGGTCAAGCTGACCGAAAATATTTTCAGCAAATTAAATGCCTGGCAAATTTCACAGCTAGCAAGACATCCGTCCCGTCCATACACCCAGGATTATATTGAAAACCTGATGACGGACTTTCACGAGTTGCATGGTGATCGAGCCTATGCCGATGATGCAGCCATTATTGGCGGTGTTGCCAGGTACCACGATAAACCCGTGATGGTAATCGGTCATCAAAAGGGGCGCGATGTCAAAGAACGCGTACGTCGTAATTACGGCATGCCACGCCCTGAGGGTTATCGAAAAGCATTGCGTTTAATGCGCCTGGCCGAGCAGTTTGCTATGCCGGTAATCACGTTTATCGATACCGCTGGAGCTTACCCTGGTGTAGGTGCCGAGGAACGCGGGCAAAGTGAAGCTATCGCGAAAAACCTGCAGGTTATGTCAGGCCTCGGTGTTCCTATTATTGCGATCGTTGTCGGTGAGGGTGGTTCTGGTGGTGCATTGGCGCTTGGTGTCAGTGATCACACCATGATGCTGCAATACAGTACCTACTCGGTTATTTCTCCTGAAGGATGTGCCACCATACTCTGGAAAAGTGCTGACAAGGCATCCACTGCCGCTGAGGCTTTAGGTATTACGTCGCAAACTTTACTGGAGCTAGAGTTGGTCGATGAGGTGGTTCCAGAGCCGCTTGGTGGAAGTCATCGTAATCCTGAAGAGTTATTCAAGACATTGGACAAGTCTATTCAAATGGCGCTTGATCGTCTCGCAACAATGGATATTGAGACCGTAAAAGAGAAGCGCTATAAGCGCTTGATGTCTTATGGTCGATTCGAAGGATAAGCCAGCTGTCTTAGCTCTGCTTACTAAACAGCTCTACCAAAGTCTCGACACCTTAAACAATGTCAGCCGCTATGTGATTGCCTTAAGCGGTGGTATTGATTCTGTCGTGTTAACCCACCTGCTGAGCACGTTACCGGCACACTACTCTACACCGATAATCGCAGTACATATTAACCATGGTTTAGATAAAGACGCAGATCGTTGGCAAGCACATTGTGCTGATTTTTGTCAGGATCTGAATATTGAATTTATTACCGATGCGGTTCTGGTAAATAACGCAGGCAAAGGTCTTGAGGCCGCTGCACGTGAGTTGCGTTATGCTGCATTGGCAAGACACCTTGAGCCTGGCGACGCCTTGTTTACTGCTCACCATCAGCAGGATCAGGCAGAAACTGTGTTATTGAATCTATTTCGCGGGGCGGGTGTTGATGGTCTGGCAGGCATGCCGATGCAGAAAGCGTTTCAGGCTGGCTTACATGTGCGTCCTTTGCTTAATGTGAGTAAAGCAGAGATAGAGTCTTATGCTGAACATCATCAGTTGACATGGATTACTGACCCATCTAATCGGGATGTAGCTTTTACCAGAAACTATGTTCGACATTCATTATTGCCGAACCTGCGCCAACGCTGGAATCAGGCTGACCAGGTCTTATCCCGTACCGCACAGAATATGGGGCAGGCCTCAGAGTTACTGAAAGACCTGGCTCTTCTGGATCTTGCTTTTGTTGCGGATGATCAACAGCGAATTAAATTGGATGAGTTCAGCGATTTATCTGTTGCAAGACAACGCAACGTGCTCAGGTACTGGCTGGGTCGGCAGCAATTGATTCCATCTTCAGCACAATTGGATGTTGTCACTGATCAATGTATCAACGCCGCCGCAGATGCTACGCCTGTTCTTGAATTGGGGGATCATGAAATCCGCCGATACCGTGATCGTTTGTATTTATTGTTACGGCGAGAATCGTCACCCGCATTACAATCTTACCGCTGGAACCTGAAGGAAAGTCTGGAGTTACCTGAGCTGGATTTATTACTTGACCCCGAGTGGCTCTTATCCCGTTATAGTGAATTGTCGGACGATGGCGAGGTGGAGGTTCGTTTCAGGCAAGGTGGTGAGAAATTCAAGGCTGATGTTCAGGGCTTAAAAAAGTCTCTTAAGAACTATTTTCAGGAGGCGGGCGTGCCACCGTGGGAGCGCGACAGATTGCCGCTAATCTACAACAATGATGAATTAATTGCTGTCTGGGGTTATAGCTTGAGCAATCACTAGTTTCTATTTTAATTCACTGTAAAACACTGACTTTCATTGTAGTCAAAATAGGCATCTGCTATCCTCCTTCGACAGTGCATTTGTGTTCAAACTTCCGGAAAGTACTGTATTCATGACCAGATATATCTTCATAACCGGCGGCGTAGTCTCGTCGCTTGGCAAGGGTATTGCCTCAGCCTCCTTAGGCGCCATTCTTCAGGCTCGTGGCCTTAACGTCACAATGATGAAACTCGATCCTTATATTAATGTTGATCCGGGTACTATGAGCCCGTTTCAACACGGCGAAGTGTTTGTGACCGAAGATGGCACCGAGACCGATCTCGATTTAGGCCACTACGAGCGCTTTGTTCATTGCAAAACAGGACGCTCTAATAACTTCACCACTGGTCAGGTTTACGAAGAAGTTATCCGCAAGGAACGACGTGGTGATTATCTGGGTGGAACAGTGCAGGTCATTCCCCACATTACCGATGAAATCAAACGTCGCGTGCGCAAGGGTGCGGACGGGGTAGATATTGCCCTGATTGAGATTGGCGGTACAGTAGGTGATATAGAGTCACTGCCTTTTATGGAAGCTATCCGTCAAATGGGTGTGGAAGAGGGACCGGAAAAAGTTCTGTTCATGCATCTGACGCTGGTGCCATATATAGCCGCGGCAGGTGAGCTCAAGACCAAACCTACCCAGCACTCGGTTAAAGAGCTTCGCTCAATTGGTATTCAGCCGGATATTCTGATTTGTAGAAGTACCGAACCCCTGCCTGATGATGAGCGGCGTAAAATTGCACTCTTTACCAATGTATCCGAGAAGGCGGTTATCTCCTGTATAGACGTAGACAATATTTATAAAATCCCGCTGTGGCTACACGCTCAAAAGCTGGACGATATTGTTGTCAGTAAGATGAGTCTGGATTTACCCCAGGCTGACCTGGGAGACTGGCAGCAAGTTATAAATGCTATGGAATATCCCGAGATCGAAGTCACCATAGCCATGGTAGGTAAATACATTGACCTGACTGAGTCGTATAAGTCACTCAATGAGGCTTTAACACACGGCGGCATCCACACCCGTACCAAGGTCAAGATAAAATACATAGATTCAGAATCATTAGATGCTGGCAGTTTGGATGCGTTAACCGGGGTAGATGCGATTTTGGTGCCTGGTGGTTTTGGAATACGCGGCGTGGAAGGAAAAATTGCAGCGGTAAATTATGCGCGTGAAAATCGTATTCCTTATTTAGGTATCTGTCTGGGTATGCAGGTGGCGGTCATAGAATTTGCCCGTAATATGGCGCATCTGGAGGCAGCTAACAGTACCGAGTTTGTCGCTGATACCCTGCACCCGGTCATTGCCTTGATTACTGAGTGGCAAGACGCCAGTGGCGCCGTAGAGCAGCGGGACGAACAAACTGATCTGGGTGGTACGATGCGTCTGGGCGGTCAGGATTGTCGCTTGATTGATGGCACCCTGACACGTGAACTGTATGGCAAAGAAACAATTATCGAACGTCACCGTCACCGTTATGAGTTTAATAACAATTATCGAGAGGCGATCGAAAAAGCGGGTATGACTATTTCAGCGGTCTCAATGGATGATGAGCTGGTCGAGGCGATTGAGCTTCAGGATCACCCATGGTTTGTGGCATGCCAATTTCACCCTGAGTTTACCTCCAGCCCTCGCGGTGGGCATCCGTTATTTTCAGGTTTCATTCGTGCTGCCAGAATGCAGCGTGAAGAGTCTAAACTTAAAGAAGAGGTCGCTTAATGCAGCTTTGTGATTTTGAGGTTGGTCTGGACCAACCCATTTTTCTGATTGCCGGTCCTTGTGTAATAGAGAGTGAAGAGATGGCCATGAAAACGGCCACTACTTTGAAAGAGATTACTGACAAAGTAGGCATATCATTTATTTACAAGTCTTCTTTTGATAAAGCCAATCGATCGTCCTCAGCAAGTTTCAGAGGGCCCGGTATGGCTGAAGGTTTACGTATACTCGCCAAGGTCAAAGCCGAAGTGGGTGTGCCGGTGTTAACCGATGTGCACGAAGATACCCCTATTGAAGAAGTTTCCGAGATTGTAGATGTCTTACAAACACCTGCTTTTCTGTGCCGGCAAACTAATTTTATTCAGCGTGTTGCCAAAGCCGGGATTCCTGTGAATCTAAAGAAAGGGCAGTTTCTGGCGCCCTGGGACATGGGCAATGTTGTCGATAAAGCCAAAGAAACCGGTAACCAGCAGATTATGGTGTGCGAACGCGGTGCATCTTTCGGCTATAACAACCTGGTGTCAGATATGCGGAGTGTGGCCGTGATGCGTGATACCAACTGCCCTGTTGTGTTTGATGCCACTCATTCCGTGCAGTTGCCAGGTGGCAAGGGCACTTCATCAGGTGGTCAAAGAGAACACGTACCCGTACTAGCGCGTGCCGCAGTAGGTGCTGGTGTATCAGGTCTGTTTATGGAGTCACACCCTGAGCCTGAAAAAGCGCTCAGTGATGGGCCTAATGCCTGGCCGATGGATATGATGGAAGACCTGCTAAAGACCTTGTTGGAAATTGACCAGTGCGTCAAAGCTCAGGGTTTTGCAGAAGACGCATTCAAGTAATAACATTTTAGAGGGATGATATGAGCACTATTAAACAGGTTGTTGGTCGACAAGTTATTGACTCGCGTGGAAATCCTACCGTAGAGGCGGACGTGATACTTCATTCAGGTGCTAAAGGTAGAGCTACTGTTCCATCGGGTGCGTCAACTGGTTCCAGAGAAGCGATCGAGTTGCGCGACGGTGGTAAAGCCTATCTTGGCAAAGGTGTTACTAAAGCTGTGGCAAACATCAATGGCCCACTGGCGGAACTGGTCTCGGGTATGTCAGTTAGTAACCAGCGAGACATTGATCAGGCGATGCTTGATCTGGATGGTACGCATAATAAAGCGAATCTTGGTGCCAATGCTCTATTGGCAGTTTCTCTGGCAACGGCACATGCAGCCGCAGCTGATGCGGATCTTCCGCTCTATCAATCTGTAGGTGGTAGAGATGCCAACCTATTGCCCGTGCCGATGATGAATATCATTAACGGTGGAGAGCATGCGGACAATAGTGTTGATATGCAGGAATTCATGATTCTTCCAATTGGGGCTAAAAATATTGCTGAAGCTATTCAGCAAGGCGCTGAAGTATTTCATGCTTTGAAGTCGGTCCTACATGGCAAGGGTATGAATACTGCTGTCGGTGATGAAGGTGGTTTTGCGCCTGACTTGCCCTCCAATGTGGCTGCGATTGATGTCATTCTTGAAGCAATTGATCAGGTTGGTTTGAAGACGGGTAAGGATATCTGGCTGGGACTTGATGTTGCCAGTACCGAGTTTTATAAAGATGGCCTGTATCATCTTGAGTCTGAGGGTAAGAAATTTAATTCGGAACAGTTTTCAGATTATCTGGCCAACTGGGTTGACCAATATCCGATCATAACTATCGAAGATGGCCTGGCTGAAGACGACTGGGACGGGTGGAAAACATTGACAGACAAGCTTGGTGAAAAAGTGCAGTTGGTTGGTGATGACTTGTTCGTTACGAATACATCGATATTCAAAGAGGGTATCGATAAGAATATTGCCAACTCAATCTTGATTAAAGTGAACCAAATCGGTACGTTGACTGAAACTCTGGATGCTATCGATATGGGTAAGAAGGCTGATTACAGTGCTGTAATGTCACATAGATCAGGTGAAACAGAAGATGTGACAATTGCAGATCTTGCGGTTGCCACTAGCGTAGGTCAAATCAAGACGGGCTCAATGTCACGCTCTGATCGTGTCGCTAAATATAATCAACTACTTCGTATTGAAGAACATTTGGGCAAGTCTGCAGCTTATGCTGGTAAAACAGCCTTTAGCAAGTACTTATAAGTTTTGAAAATACTCTCTTTCATTTGCGTCATTCTACTGATCGTACTGCAAGTTAAATTGTGGCAAGGAACGGGTGGGCGTATTGAAGTGGCGCAGCTTGTACAGGCTGTAGCAGAGCAGAATTTACTAAACAAAGATGCGCGTCAACGAAATTCAGTTTTAGTCGCTGAGATCGACGATCTTAAAAGTGGCTTAACCGCAGTTGAAGAGCGAGCTCGAAGTGACTTGGGAATGATTAAAGAGGGTGAAACCTTTTATCAGATTATTCCTGACCCTTCAGATTCTGTAAGCGAGTAATTATTTCATGGCTGGAAAATACTGGGCGATAGTTCCAGCCGCTGGCAAGGGAAACCGTTTCGGCGACCCGTTACCCAAGCAATATCACCCCTTGTTGGGAAAAACAGTCATTGAGCAAACCATTGCCAAGCTGAATGAGTTCGGTGAATTCCAGAAAATAGCCGTAGCCCTTGCACCAGACGATAAGCACTGGCAAACCCTCCAGATTGATACCAAGACTCCCGTACAGACTTATGTGGGTGGCGAGGAGCGGTTGCATTCTGTCTATAACGCAGCGATCGAAATTGAAAAAGAAATGGATGAGGATGACTGGATTCTGGTTCATGATGCTGCCAGACCCTGCGTAGATCTGGATGACATCAGACGTCTGGTAGTTGCCGTTTCAGGTCACCCGTGTGGTGGGATTTTAGCGGCACCAGTTTCAGATACCTTGAAGCGTGTTGATGCGACCCAGCAAGTGAGTGAGACCATGCGGCGCGATGTGTATTGGCGTGCATTCACTCCTCAATTGTTTTTGGGGAAATTGCTGATTGATGCGCTTGAACAAAGAATTCATGACTATCCAAACAAAGTATTTGATGAGGCTGGAGCTATGGAGCTGGCGGGTCATCGGCCGTTAGTGGTTGAAGGGCAAGCGAGTAACATCAAAATCACATCAGCAAGTGATTTAGCGCTCGCCGAATCAATTTTAGAAGCGCAATCATGATTCGTATTGGGCACGGCTGTGATGTGCATGCATTTACTGCCGGTGATTCAATTACTATCGGTGGTGTTGAGATACCTCATGATTTCGCACTCGAAGCTCACTCTGATGGAGACGTGTTGATCCATGCGCTTTGCGATGCCTTATTGGGTGCTGCCGGGCAGGGTGATATCGGCAAGCATTTTCCTGACGATGACGATAAATATTCTAAAATCAGTAGCAGAGAATTGTTGCTGGATGTGCAAAAAAAGCTGGCAGAGTCGGGTTATACATTAGTGAATGCTGATATGACTATTATTGCCCAGCGACCAAAGATGGCACCCTATCTAGAAGCGATGATCACCAATCTAGCAGCAGATCTGTCGTGTAAACCTGATCAACTCAATATCAAAGCCACGACCACTGAAAAGCTGGGCTATCTGGGCAGAGAAGAAGGCATCGCAGTTCACGCTGTAGTTTTAATCGAGCAATAAAAAAGGGCAGGTAACAATACCTGCCCTTTAGACTCATCCGAGATTAGACGCTTAGTTTGGTGCTACAACTATAAAGGTCGGTGTCTCAGTCACTCTAACGGTGATTTGTTGTGTTCCTGCATTGCCACGAACAGTCTCGATTGGAGGTGCATTGTAGCCACCTGGTACACCTTCATTCAGGTCTTTCTGAACCACTACGCCGTGATTACCACCCAGCTCGAGAACGAAGTCTGTCTCGCTATCGTCTGCAGTAGGTGACCAAAGAGCATAGTAAGTGTTACCAGCATCGTCTGTCAGTTTATGTCCCTGAACAGCAGCTGTACCTGTGTCGATATCATTCACGTACCAGGCGTCGTTGAGAATTTCGATAGCACTGGCAACATGATACCAACCCAGTTTAGTGCTGTAGTCATCTCTGGTAAGACCAGAGCTGGCAAATAGACCCGGACTATCACCATTGATCATGAACAAGTAGGCCTTGTCTACACGACCAGCGAACATCTGTAACAGACCTCTTACTAACCATTGACCCTGTTGCTTCTCAGGTGAAGTGTTAGCTGTGCCATCAACACTTTGTCCAGAGCCAACGATAGTGTCATAGCCGAACTCACCGATCATAAAGGTTGAGTCAGGGAACTCTGCTTTCACTTCACTAGTGATTTGGGTCATGAAGTCTTGTAACTGGATATCCAGACTAGGATCTTCCGGGTGTACGCCACCGGTACCGAAGTCCAGACCTTGTGTATAACGGTAGTCCAGATTGGCGTGTTTACCATTCCAGTAGACGTTAGTAACGTAGTCATCTGCCAGTTTGTCGCCAGAGTTAATCAGCTCAGCATGTCCTTTCAGACGACTAAGAATGTTTCTGTCCCAACCAGGCGTGCCTGGAATAGATGTCGACATTAATGGGTCTGCTGCTTTTGCGCCATTAGTACAGGCGACCATCATTGACGCTTCTTCTTCTGGTGTGAAGTCAGTGTTTTTACGCGTCTCGGTAGTGCCGTTTGGCAAGGTAACAGTTCTGTTTGAACCAATCCACCACATGTGTGATTCGTTTCTTGGCTCAATGCGACTGATGTAGTCCAGACCAGTTAGTGCTTGGTTGTCGCCTCTGACACTCACACCATTACTGGTATTGTTCTTACCGTAGCGAGCAGCCAATTGGAAACAAATGTCGTAGTAGATATCCCAGTCTTCAGCGGCATTACCATCAGTGCCTTCTTTGATAGGAACAATGCTCTGACCAAAATCACCAAAATACGGCAGGTTGTGTTGTAGTACCAACATTACGTCGCGGTCGTTTTGGCTGTAGGTTTGTAATGCTTCATCAACATTGTCTAACCACCAGCTATCTGAAGGAGCGAAAGCCAAGTCATTGCCTGAAGTAGCAAACTCACCAACAAGGTTCATTGGGAAGTAAATTCGCAGATTCTTGAACGGAGCGATGGCCTCTTCTGGAGTATTAATTAAGCTGTTGATGCCTACAAAGTTACCGAAAGTAGCTTTGGCCGCTTCCATTGGGTTCTGATCACAAGCATCACCGATATTGTCACCATCTGAATCCAGTTGGTCAGCGTTAGCGATTACCGGGCAGTTATCAGTAGTGTTTGGCACGCCATCATTATCGCTGTCAGTTACGACAGGACCATTTGGAGTGTCATCACACAGGTCGCCAGTGCCATCGCTATCGGCATCAGCTTGATCAGCATTGCTAATGGCAGGGCAGTTATCAGTTGTGTCTGCAACTCCGTCACCATCAACGTCTGATGGTCCAGTCGGACCGCCACCCAGGTTAGTACCTGTTACATCTATTTCGTATAGAGAGTAGCCCCATGGAGAGCCACGCTTGATTGCAAGTATACGAACGAATCGACCGTCTACAGCAGGACTCAGTGTGATGTTGTCAGTTGCACCATTTCCAGCAGTCTCTGAGAAAACTGTTACCCAGCTAGACGCATCATCTGAAACCTGAATTTCATACTCTTCTGCATAGGCTGCTTCCCAGCTCAGATCAATTTTTTCGACACTGTGTCTACTACCAAGGTCAACATAGATCCACTCATCATCGCTAAAGAGCTGACTAGCCCAGCGAGTAGATGTTAGATCATCAATAGCATTTGCAGCAGTGAGCGTTGCTTTTTCGTCGGTTGAAGAAGTAGCACCAACCAGATTCACAATACCACTGGTTTGTGGACCGCTGGTATCACAAGCATCGCCAATGCCGTCGTTATCTGTGTCAGCTTGATTCTGGTTAGAGACAGCAGGACAGTTATCCTGACTATCTTCAATACCATCACCATCAGTATCTGTTACAACAG
>CALISW010000218.1 GCA_938041655.1 uncultured Thiotrichales bacterium
CAGAAGGCATTGTGATTCCTATTCACGCACCAGTCGAAAACTGGAGGGTTATGAATTAACCTATCGCTACAAAGGCAGGATCAGACATACATTTGTCAATCGTAAACCACCCAGACGCTTCCATATTGAAGATCTGAGACATTACAGACATCGCTAATCAACGCATCTGTCTGTAGCGACTACTTACATGCTGATCTACAATACGTAGCATGTAACGAAGCACAAGAAGCCCGCGGAGTTCTGCGGGCTTTTATTATTTAAACCGGGAGAGCGAATCAATGGCGATCAAGATCGTGAGCTGGAATATTCGCCAGGGAGGCGGCCGTAGAACTGATGACATTTGTAATCTGCTTGGCCAAATCCGTCCTGATATTGTCACTCTTCAGGAATACCGACAAAACAATGCTGGAGATCAGATTAGTCAGAATCTGAATAAATCCGGTTTACGGCATCAGTTTATTGCGGAAACCGAACAAACCAAAGACAACACCATTTTTCTAGCCAGCCGCTTTCCTTTTCAAGCGGGTAATTTTATGGGTGAAGATGCGGTCGCTGATATTATCGAAGCCAGCATCGACTTACCTGAAAAAGAACTGATTTTATTAGCAACTCACTTTCCGCAAAAGAAAGCTCAAGTACCACTATTTAATGCCCTGCTGGATGACAGTGAAGCACTACTCAAAGAACCAACTATCATAATTGGTGATTTGAATTGCGGCATTCCTTTCGAAGACTCCGACAGCAAAACCTTTTATGCCACCCGGCAATTTCAGGCACTGCTAAATTCTGGCTGGATTGATGCCTGGCGTAGCCGGCATCAAGAGGCACGTGAATTTAGTTGGCAAAGTGTGCGTACAGGTAACCGTTTTCGCTATGACCATTGTCTTGCCTCAAATAAAGCAAACACGTTAATCACCAAAATCAATTATGACCATGATGTCCGCGAGAAAAATATCTCGGATCACTCTCTCTTGTGGCTGGAATTGGAAGAGTCTTAAAATTCCCGTTTTGTGAATGAAGACGCGGTGAATTCATTTAGATTCCGGATAATGCCTTTATGGCTTATGACACTAACCGACAACTTGATGCTACCGAAATCATTCGGGCAATCACTAAATTGAGACAGCGTATCAAAGAACGATTTCCGGACCGGAACCTGGAAAATGTGTGTGCCAGCCTCCTAGCCATTGCTAAAGACTCCAAAGAAAAAATCGAATGGATCAACACCCCAAATATACTATTGCGAGTAGTGGTTGGATTTATCGTACTTGCTGCTTTACTCGCCTTTATCGCCAGTTTGAGAGTGGTCGATATATCCATGAGTGAGATGAATATTTTGGATGTTGTGACGCTGATGGAGGCTGGCATGAATGACCTGGTGTTGATTGGTGCCGCATTGTTCTTTTTGTTTACCATCGAATCACGCATCAAGCGTAGTCGAAGCATTGATGCATTGAATGAGATACGTTCGATCGCGCACGTCATTGACATGCATCAACTCACCAAAGATCCCAGCGTCCTTAATCGCAGCCAGCCGACCGAATCCTCACCAGAACGCACACTAAATGCTTACCAACTCTGTCGTTATCTGGATTATTGCAGTGAAATGTTTTCACTTTCTGGAAAGGTCGCTGCTCTATACGCACAACACCAACCAGACGGTGTAGTCCTGGCCACTGTTAATGAAATTGAAGAATTAACCACTGGCTTTTCTCGCAAAGTCTGGCAAAAAATCGCCATGCTCAACATGCTTGAATTCAACGACTAATTTAATTCGATCTAATTACCCTTACTCGTAGTAATACTGTTGCCAGCTCGTTAGAATGGGGCTAGAGCTTTATGCTCACAAGGTATAAGTTTACAGAATTGCAGCTGTAGCTTTTTTATGCCCTTGGGTGTTTATGCCATTTGGTACAACGGTAGCTGAGCGGGTATTTTCCATATCAGTTATTGAGTACAATAATCATCGAATAGATTAGAAGAAGTTTTTTTGAATAGCGCCTTTAGCTTTTTATGCCCTTGGGTGTTTATGCCATTTGGTACAACGGTAGCTGAGCGGGATTACTACCACCAGGTATTTGTAAACGAATAAGATAATGTTAGATTAATATAGGTTTTAAGAATTGCGCCTGTAGCTTTTTATGCCCTTGGGTACAGCGAAGCTGAGCGTTAACTCAGCATTGAAGTAATTTTTACAATAAGAAAGTTGTCAGTATATATGTAGTTTTTTTGAATTGCGCCTGTAGCTCAGCTGGATAGAGTAACTGGCTTCGAACCAGTCGGTCGGGAGTTCGAATCTCTCCAGGCGCGCCAATTATAAAAACCACCCCACTCGGGTGGTTTTTGTTTTTGTTGAGACTGGAGAATTAGATTCGTACTCCTCCAGTTGATGTTCAGGATGGACGAATGCAACGGAGGGCAGGACGCCCGAGAGTAGCCGACTGATTACGATAGTAATCTGGGCAGCTTAAGCTGGGGTGTAACCCCGGAAATCGCCCTTAAGCGATTGGAGTCAATCACTCCGGGCGCGCCAATATCAATCCGCTTTTCAGACGGGTTTTTTGGTTTCTGTATAAAAACTCAATTGCCAAAATGCATAAGCAACAAATTGAACTATAAATTTTACTATTAATTACAATAAGTTAAGGAGTATTCACATTCAAATCTCCTACTAAAGTACTAGCTGAAAATGTATCTATTATTTTACAGTTATCGCTAGCGCTCCTACAAAAGCTTGTGTTTAAATTCATTCTAGTCATGTACAGACTCAGTGAAAGGGCTTTTTTTCACGAGACAAATTAAATAATACTCATGGCTAGCCAGCTAAAGGATTGCGGGCACAGATAATCTGGGTCTAGGTTCTTGCAACACCGC
>CALISW010000219.1 GCA_938041655.1 uncultured Thiotrichales bacterium
CAAACGCTTTGACTTCGCCTCCCATCTTCTCTGACATCACTTTTGTTAAGGCCGCCGTTAAGGTGGTCTTTCCATGGTCTACGTGACCGATCGTTCCCACATTCACATGGGGTTTATTTCTTTCGAATTTTTCCTTTGACACCTTTCACCTCTCAACCAGTTTGTTTCTTGACGATTTCATCCACCACGCTGCTTGGAGCTTCAGCGTATTTGACGAATTCCATTGAATAAACAGCACGACCCTGGGTAGCAGAGCGCAATGCTGTTGAATAACCAAACATTTCAGACAGTGGTACCTCGGCACGCACGATCTTGCCAGCCACACCATCTTCCATACCTTGTACGATGCCGCGTCGACGATTCAAATCGCCCATCACGTCACCCATATACTCTTCCGGCGTTACTACTTCCACCGCCATCATTGGCTCAAGCAGCTTGGGGTCACCGTTTTGCGCACCCGCCCTGAACCCCATAGAGCCAGCCACTTTAAAGGCCATCTCATTCGAATCTACATCGTGGTAGGAGCCATCAAACAACGTTACTTTGACGTCTACTACCGGATAGCCGGCGATTACACCA
Organism: uncultured Thiotrichales bacterium; assembly: GCA_938041655.1. Lineage (GTDB taxonomy): Bacteria > Pseudomonadota > Gammaproteobacteria > CAZUMV01 > CAZUMV01 > CALIRD01. Next base: position 580 of record CALISW010000219.1, read on the forward strand.
CTTTCCATCTGTTCTTGTATACCTTTATCTACCGCATTTATGTACTCACGCGGTACGGCACCACCCACAATCTCGTTGACGAACTCATAGCCAGTACCCGGCTTTTGTGGCTCCAGCTTCAGCACCACGTGTCCATATTGGCCGCGACCACCAGATTGCTTTACAAATTTGCCCTCGGCCTTTTCGACCTGAGACTTGATCGTCTCGCGATACGCCACCTGTGGCGCACCTACGTTGGCTTCCACACTGAACTCACGCTTCATGCGATCAACAATAATATCCAGATGCAGTTCACCCATACCCGAAATAATGGTTTGACCAGACTCTTCATCCGACTCAACCTTGAATGATGGATCTTCCTGCGCCAGCTTTTGCAAAGCGACACCCATCTTTTCCTGATCAACTTTGGTTTTGGGCTCAACCGCTACCGAAATAACCGGATCCGGGAAGTCCATGCGCTCAAGTACGATGACATTTTTGATATCTGACAAAGTGTCACCGGTAGTGACGTCTTTCAAACCAACCGCTGCAGCAATATCACCCGCACGCACTTCTTTAATTTCTTCACGCGAATTTGAATGCATCTGTAAGATACGTCCAACCCGCTCTTTCTTTGACTTGACCGAATTCATCACCGAGTCACCCGACTTAAGTACGCCAGAATAAACCCGGAAAAAAGTCAGCGTACCGACAAAAGGATCAGTCGCAATCTTGAACGCCAGTGCTGCAAAGGGTTCGTCGTCATCCGACTTACGCTCAGCTTCGGTTTCGTTCTTGTCATCCAGAATACCGGTGATCGCCGGCACATCCAGTGGTGACGGCATGAAGTTAACAATTGAATCCAGCATTGCCTGGACCCCTTTATTCTTGAACGCCGTGCCGCACATGGCTGGCACGATATCGCCAGACAGAGTCTGAATTCTCAAACCCTCAATAATTTCTGCTTCGCTCAGCACACCAGCATCAAGATACTTGTTCATCAAGTCTTCTGACGCTTCGGCTGCGCTTTCAATCATCTTCTCGCGCCATTCCTGACACAGGTCCAACAAATCAGCAGGAATTTCTTTCGCCTCATAAGTGACGCCCATGTCCTCTTCATTCCACATAATGGCTTTCATGCGAACCAGGTCAACCAGACCCTTGAAGTTCTCTTCAGCCCCTATTGGAATCTGAATCGGAACCGGGTTACCACCCAGACGCGTCTTGATTTGGTCGACCACGCGCAAAAAATCAGCGCCGGCACGATCCATTTTATTTACAAACGCCATACGCGGCACGCCGTAGCGATTTGCCTGACGCCAAACTGTCTCGGACTGCGGCTCTACGCCACCGACCGCACAGAAAACTGCACAAGCACCATCAAGCACACGCAGTGAACGCTCAACCTCAATGGTGAAGTCAACGTGCCCGGGTGTATCAATGATGTTGATGCGGTGTTCGTCAAACTGCTTGTCCATGCCAGACCAGAAACAGGTGGTTGCAGCAGAGGTAATGGTGATGCCCCGTTCCTGCTCCTGCTCCATCCAGTCCATGGTGGCGGCGCCATCATGAACTTCACCTATCTTGTGACTAACACCGGTGTAGAAAAGTATGCGCTCGGTAGTCGTCGTCTTACCCGCGTCAATATGAGCCATGATGCCAATATTGCGATAGCGGTTAATAGGAGTTGTACGAGCCACGACTTGATACCTTTACCAGCGGTAGTGAGAGAACGCTTTGTTGGCCTCAGCCATACGGTGTGTGTCTTCACGCTTCTTAACAGCGCTGCCGCGATTATCAGCAGCATCCATCAACTCACCAGCGAGCTTTTGTGACATAGACTTCTCACCACGCTTGCGCGCCGCATCTACCAACCAACGCATTGCCAGCGTTCGTTGACGCACGGTACGTACTTCGACAGGCACCTGATAGGTCGCACCACCGACGCGGCGTGATTTAACCTCGACCATAGGTCGAACGTTTTCGAGTGCCTTTTCCAGCACCTCAAGTCCCTCGGACTTTTGCTTTTCATGAATTTCATCAATCGCGTCATACAGGATTTTTTCAGCAATAGACTTCTTACCGTCAACCATGACGATGTTGATGAACTTGGCAAGATCGTCATTTCCGTATTTAGGATCTGGCAATATCTCGCGTTTTGGTATTTCTCTTCTTCTAGACATTATTCGCCCTACCCTTTAGGTCGCTTGGTGCCGTACTTAGATCGGCCCTGACGGCGATCAGCAACACCCTGGGTATCCAGGCTGCCACGTACAACGTGATATCGAACACCAGGCAAATCTTTAACACGACCGCCACGGATTAGTACGACCGAGTGCTCCTGCAAGTTATGCCCTTCACCACCCATGTAGCTACTGACTTCAAAGCCCTTGGTCAGACGCACTCTGGCGACTTTACGCATGGCCGAGTTCGGCTTCTTTGGTGTGGTGGTGTAAACACGGGTACACACACCTCTTTTCTGGGGACACGCCGCAAGCGCCGGAACATTGGTTTTTTCCATCTTCCGCTTGCGTGGTTTACGCACTAACTGGTTAATTGTTGCCATCTATTTTCCGCTTATTTCTGCCCATAAATAAAAGACAAACCGGCGTGGGCATGCCGGTTTGTCGAGGGTGACGAATTGTAGTGAGCGCTCAAGTAGCTGTCAAGCCATATAAACTCTCGTTTTTCGGGTGTTTTTGGACTATTCGCCAAATACCCCGTTAAGCCTCTATTCTGGAGCCTCAGCATCGCCCTCAGACGCTGTATCTGCGCCCTTTTCGGGTATTTCAATCACCAACTCCTCTTCAGAGCTAGCAGCTTCCTGAGAGGCCTTTAATGCACCCTCCAGATCCAGATTTATCTCAACATCGTCAGCTGCCTTCTCGGTTAGGCCACTTTCGAGCATTTCTGTGAGCGCCAAACCGCTATCGCGCTTACGCTGCTGCTCTTTGTGATGCGCCAATCCGGTACCAGCCGGGATCAAACGACCCACGACCACGTTCTCTTTCAAGCCACGCAGATCATCACGAGCTCCGCGTACCGAGGCCTCGGTCAAGACGCGTGTCGTCTCCTGGAACGATGCTGCCGAGATGAATGATTCAGTCACCAGTGATGCCTTGGTAATACCCAACAGGATATTCTTGTACTTGGCAGCCTGCAGCCCGTCTTTCTCAAGTTTGGCATTCTCATCAATCAAACGATAACGGTCGACTTGCTCGCCGCGTAAGTAGTTACTATCGCCACCGGCTGTTACTTCAACCTTGCGTAACATTTGACGTGCGATAACTTCGATGTGCTTGTCATCAATGATTACACCTTGCAGACGATATACATCCTGAATCTCCTGCACCAGGTAATTGGCCATCGCCTCAATACCTTTCAAACGCAAGATGTCGTGAGAGTTTGATGCGCCTTCTGAGATGACCTCACCCTTCTCAACACGCTCGCCTTCGAAGACGTTAATGTTGCGCCACTTGGGCTCGAGCTTTTCGTAGACATCACCGTCATCACCGGTAATTACCAAACGCTGCTTGCCTTTGGTTTCTTTACCGTAACTAACGATACCGGTCTTCTCGGCAAGAATGGCAGACTCTTTCGGTTGACGCGCCTCAAACAAGTCAGCAACCCGTGGCAGACCACCGGTAATATCCTTGTTCTTCAATGACTCTTGCGGCAATTGTGCCAACACATCACCAACCAGCACTTCATCGCCGTCTGATAATGAAACAGCAGCACCACCGGCCAAGGCATAGTTCGCAGGTATATCAGTACCAGCCAGATTGATGGCTTTGCCACCTTTGGTTACCAGGCGAATCGCCGGCTTCAGGTCTTTGGCATTGGTACCACGAGTTTTTGGATCAGTGATTACCACTGACTTCAAACCTGTCATTTCGTCAACTTGCTCGGCAATGGTTGCACCATCTACAAAATCAACGAATTCAACAAAACCTTTCACTTCGGTAATGATTGGGTGGACGTGCGGATCCCATTTAGCAATCTCTTCACCAGCCGTTACTTTCTGATTTTCTTTAACCAGAATAATCGCACCATAAGGCAGCTTGTAACGCTCACGCTCACGGTGATGATCATCAATCAAACCAATTTCACCTGAACGAGATACCGCTACCAGGTTGCCGTTTTTGTTTTTCACAGTCTTGATGTTGTGCAAACGAACCGTACCCGCGGCACGAACTTCAATATTACTGACCGCTGCAGATGCACTTGCCGCACCACCAATGTGGAAGGTACGCATGGTTAACTGTGTGCCCGGCTCACCAATTGACTGAGCCGCGATAACGCCGACTGCCTCACCAATGTTCACATCAGTTCCACGAGCAAGGTCGCGACCGTAACATTTGGCACAAATACCGTAGCGAGTTTCACACGTGATTGGAGAGTTAACCATCATCTCATCCACACCCAACTCTTCCAGGCTGGCTACCCAGGCTTCGTCGAGCCAGGTACCCGCAGGAATAACTACTTCTTTCTCATCCGGTGACATCACATCCGCCGCAACAACACGACCCAGAACCCGGTCACCCAGAGCCTGCACCACGTCACCACCTTCGATGATAGGACGCATCATCATGCCTTTGTCGGTGCCACAATCTTCTTCAACCACCACCAGATCCTGTGCCACGTCAACCAGACGTCGAGTCAGATAACCAGAGTTTGCTGTTTTCAGAGCGGTATCAGCCAGACCTTTACGAGCACCGTGAGTACTGATGAAGTATTGCAATACGTTCAAACCTTCTCGGAAGTTCGCAGTAATTGGCGTTTCGATGATAGAACCATCCGGCTTAGCCATCAGGCCTCGCATTCCAGCCAATTGACGAATCTGCGCGGCAGAACCACGAGCACCGGAGTCGGCCATCATAAAGATTGAGTTGAATGATGATTGACGGACTGTGTTGCCTTCAGCATCAACCACCTCTTCCGTACCCAACTGATCCATCATCGCTTTCGCAATACGGTCGTTAGTGCCAGACCAGATATCAACGACCTTGTTGTAGCGCTCACCCTGAGTAATCAGACCCGTTGCGTATTGCTTTTCCAATACTCGCACCTGATCTTCTGCTTCCTCGAGAATGCCAGCTTTTTCGGGTGGGATAGCCATGTCATCGGCACATAAAGATGCGCCTGATTTAGCTGCAAATTTAAAACCGGTGTACATTAGTTGGTCAGCGAATACCACCGTAGCCTTAAGACCAGCACCACGGTAAACAGCATTGATGACTTCTGATAACGCCTTTTTGTTCATCTCACGATCAACCAGCGAGAATGGCATACCTTCTGGCAGCTTGTCCGCCAACAAGGCACGACCCACGGTCGTGTCTACCAGGCGCGTTACGGCTTCTTCACCCTCTTCTTCGGTGATGGTCAGACGCACTTTGATGCGCGCATGCAGAGTAACCACATTCGCGTCATAAGCACGATCAACTTCTTTAAGATCAGCAAAGACCATACCTTCGCCTTTGTCATTAATCTTTTCACGGGTCATGTAGTACAGACCCAGTACAATATCCTGAGATGGCACGATAATCGGCTCACCGTTAGCAGGTGACAACACGTTGTTAGAAGCCATCATCAAAGCACGAGCTTCGAGTTGCGCTTCAACAGACAACGGCACGTGCACCGCCATTTGGTCACCGTCGAAGTCAGCGTTAAATGCTGCACAAACTAACGGGTGCAAACGAATCGCCTTACCTTCTACCAGTACCGGCTCAAATGCCTGTATACCCAAACGGTGCAATGTTGGCGCACGGTTAAGCATGACCGGGTGCTCACGGATAACGTCATCAAGAATATCCCAAACTAATGGCAACTCTTTCTCAACCATCTTCTTGGCGGACTTAATCGTAGTCACGGCACCCTGGCGCAGTAATTTACCGAAGATGAAAGGCTTGAATAATTCCAACGCCATTTTCTTAGGCAGACCACACTGATGCAGCTTGAGTGTTGGACCAACCACAATCACTGAACGCCCAGAGTAATCGACTCGTTTACCTAACAGGTTCTGACGGAAGCGACCTTGCTTGCCCTTGATCATGTCAGCCAAAGACTTCAAGGTTCTGCGGTTAGTACCGGTAATAGCACGACCGCGACGACCGTTATCCAGCAAGGCATCAACAGACTCTTGCAGCATTCGCTTTTCATTACGCACAATGATGTCAGGAGCGTTCAACTCAAGTAGACGCTTGAGACGGTTATTTCTATTAATAACTCGACGATACAAATCATTCAAATCCGAGGTCGCAAAGCGTCCGCCATCCAGAGGTACCAATGGACGTAGATCAGGTGGCAGTACCGGCAATACCTGCAGGATCATCCAGTCAGGCTTGTTGCCTGACAGCATGAATGACTCAACCAGTTTTAAACGCTTGGAATAACGCTTCAGCTTGGTTTCAGATTTAGTGCCACCCATGTCCTCGCGGATTTGGCGCATCTCATCTTTCAAGTCCAGAGCATTGAGTAATTTCAGGATCGCTTGTGCACCCATCAGTGCTTCAAAGTCATCACCGAATTCTTCCAGTGCTTCGAGGTACTCTTCGTCAGTCATTAACTGACCCTGCTCTAGAGTAGTCATACCCGGATCAACGACCAGGAAGGCCTCAAAGTACAGTACAGTCTCAATACTCTTCAGGGTCATATCCAACAACAGACCAATACGAGAAGGTAGAGATTTCAGGAACCAGATGTGTGCACATGGGGTAGCCAGCTCAATGTGACCCATACGCTCACGTCGAACTTTAGTCTGGGTAACCTCTACGCCACACTTTTCACAGACCACACCACGATGCTTGAGACGCTTGTACTTGCCACACAAGCACTCATAGTCTTTTACCGGACCAAAAATCTTGGCGCAGAAAAGCCCATCACGCTCGGGTTTAAAAGTACGATAATTAATCGTCTCCGGCTTTTTAACCTCACCGAATGACCATGAACGCATGGTCTCGGGGGATGCCAGACCAATCTTGATCGCATCAAACTGCTCTTGCTCGGTTTGCTTCTTAAAGAGATTGAGTAAATCTTTCATATTTCTCTAACGCCTCAACTATAACTTGGTTAACTGGATATTGATTTCGTGTGGTCAGGATTAATCCTGTTCCAACTCGATATTCAATCCCAGTGAACGAATTTCCTTCATTAGTACATTGAAGGACTCTGGCATACCTGCATCGATACGATGATCACCATCAACGATGTTTTTGTAGACCTTGTTACGCCCCATCACGTCATCCGACTTGACGGTTAACATTTCCTGCAAGGTGTATGCAGCACCGTAGGCCTGCAATGCCCAGACCTCCATCTCTCCAAAGCGCTGACCACCAAATTGCGCTTTACCACCCAGCGGCTGCTGCGTGACGAGACTGTATGGACCAGTAGAACGTGCATGCATCTTGTCATCCACCAAGTGGTTGAGCTTGAGCATGTGCATGTAACCGATAGTTACCGGACGCTCAAAGATTTCGCCGGTACGACCATCGATCAACTCGGTTTGACCAGACTTGGGCAATCCTGCGAGATCCAGCATCACACGTATTTCTTCTTCAGTTGCTCCATCAAATACTGGTGTTGCCATTGGCACACCCGCTTTCAGGTTGTTCGCCATTTCAATCAGCTCTTCATCACTGAACTCGGCAAAATTTACGGTAGTACCAGACTGGTTATAAATCTCTTTCAAGAATTTCTTAACCTCGGCAACCTTGGCTTGAGCATCAAGCAACTGACCGATCTTGCGACCCAGCCCTTTAGCCGCCCAACCCAGATGCGTCTCCAGCACCTGACCAACGTTCATACGCGAGGGTACACCCAACGGGTTAAGCACGATATCGACCGGCTCGCCGTCTTTGGTGTAAGGCATATCTTCAACCGGAACAATCATTGAGACCACACCCTTATTACCATGACGACCGGCCATCTTGTCACCCGGTTGCATGCGACGCTTAACCGCGAGGTAGACTTTAATCATCTTCAGAACACCTGGCTGCAAGTCATCACCAGACTGTAACTTCTCTCTGGCTTGATCAAGCTTACGATCCATTTCTTCGTGCTGTTGAGACAACAGAGTAGTTAACTGCTCCAATTGCTCATTGACAGACTCATTACGCATACGAATCTCTGTCCAGCGCTTACGCTCTAGCGTTTCAAGATAGGCAGTAGTAACTTTAGAACCGTTTGATAATCCATCCGGACCACCATCGCTGACCTTGTTTGTAATCAGGCGCTCAATACGATCATAAATATCGTCTTCCTGAATACGTAACTGGTCACGTAAATCCTTGCGGATTCTTTCCAGCTCGGCGCCTTCAATTTCAACCGCACGCGCATCTTTCTCAACACCGTCACGGGTAAAGATACGCACATCAACCACAGTACCCTCTTGGCCCGAAGGAACACGCAGTGATGTATCTTTAACGTCAGATGCTTTCTCACCAAAGATGGCACGCAGCAGTTTCTCTTCTGGAGTCAGCTGGGTTTCACCTTTAGGCGTCACCTTACCAACCAAAATGTCTCCAGGCTTAACTTCAGCACCGATGTAAACCACACCGGACTCATCCAGCTTGGAAAGCAGGCTTTCGTTGACGTTAGGAATATCAGCCGTAACTTCTTCTGAACCCAACTTGGTATCACGAGCAACACAAGTTAGCTCAACGATATGAATCGAGGTGAATCGATCTTCTTTAACCACTCTCTCGGATACAAGGATTGAATCCTCAAAGTTGTAACCGTTCCATGGCATGAAGGCGATCAACATATTCTGACCAAGCGCCAACTCGCCCTTG
>CALISW010000220.1 GCA_938041655.1 uncultured Thiotrichales bacterium
TTTGCTGAACGCTTTGGCCAGCTGCTTGATCAGCAAGGCCTGGTCTATTCAAAGCTGGAACTTGAACAACCGATTCGATATGCCTCGAATGACCCGCTGGAAGCATTCATTCATCGCAGCTTGCTGCTAGATACCACACAACACGCACAACAGAAGTCATCAAAAAACGAAAATAATTTTCATTGCTCCCTGGTAGATCGTGACCAACTCATCTCTGACGAAGATCTATTGCGCGAGGTGTTCGGGTTATTAATGCTCGCACACTACAAGACCCGACCCGATGATCTGCGCCACTTGATGGATGCGCCTAATCTAGACTTGTTTGTTATCAAATCGCAACAACACATAGTTGGCACAGCGATGGTCGCACGTGAAGGACAATTGGACGATGCTTTGATCGACGCTATCATGGCAGGCAAGCGTCGCCCCAAAGGCCATTTGTTGCCACAGACACTGGCGTTTTATTGTCAGTTACCCGATGCCGCAACACTGTCCTGCGCTCGGGTCATAAGAATTGCTGTGCAGCCGGAGCTACAACGTAACGGACTGGGAAAGCAACTGCTGGACTTTATCGAAAACTTTTATCAGAACATAGAAACTGACTTGATCGGCAGTAGTTTTGGACTGGAACCAGGAGTTCTTTCATTCTGGCAACGAGCTGGATACCAATGCGTAAGAGTCGGACACAAACGTCATGCCGCAAGCGGTTATCACTCTGGCTTGTTGCTTAAAAACCTCAGCACGAATGGTGAAACGACCCTGCTGCAAGCGACCCAGCATTACCAACAAGAAAATGAACTTTCAGCTGCTACTGAGGACAAACGTGGAGTAATTTCTGATAAAAGATTAAAAGATGACATAATTTCTCTCGTCACATCTAAAAAATGAAACCTGGTACGCATTAAAATTGGGATATAAAAGAAAGGGCTTGCAGTGAGTGATCTGATAAAAACAGAGTATGAATCCGAGTACAGCATCGGTGAAGAAATCGCCAATGCTGTAACGCATGGCATTGGTGCCTTACTCAGCGTCGCTGCACTCACTTTAATGGTTATCGTAGCAATCAACTCTGACGACCCTACTCGCATCATCAGCGCCTGTGTTTACGGCATTAGCCTGGTAGTTCTGTTTTGCGCCTCAACTATGTACCACAGCATGCCCGGCAGCCGCACCAAGAAAGTTTTTCAATTGATTGATCACATGGCGATCTATTTGTTAATCGCTGGTACTTACACACCCATCTTGTTAATCAGCATGAAAGGCGCCTGGGGCTATAGCCTGCTAGGTATTATCTGGTGTCTGGCGCTATTCGGCATTGTCTTTAAAATCATCTACCGCATGAAGCATCCACGTATTTCATTATTTACCTATATCGCCATGAGTTGGTGTATTTTGGTGGCGAGTTCAGAATTCTTTGCCAAAGTTCCACCGGGCGCACTGTGGTTATTACTGATCGGCGGCATTATTTACACCTCCGGCACCATTTTTTATGCACTGGAAAATATTCCGTATAATCACGCGGTTTGGCATATCTTTGTTCTAGGCGGTAGTGCCTTCCACTTTTTTGCGGTATATCTCTATATCATCACTCCGACTGCAGTAATAAGTTAAGCTTTTTTCAGTAAAATCAAGCCTCTTTATCCTTTGATTTTATCGCTCAATCCCTTAAAGTGCCTGATCAACAGAGTCTGATCTGTCTTCACGACTCGACACTCTATTCATAATAATACTAAGGGGAATTAGATGAGCGATTTAGCAGCAAATATCCCGGCTGGCGAGAGAACTATTCTTGGTCATCCGCGCGGCCTGGTGATTTTATTTTTTACCGAAATGTGGGAGCGATTTTCCTACTACGGTATGCGTGGCCTGTTAATCATATACCTGACCCAACACTTCTTGTTTTCAGATGAAAAGTCAGCCGTTATTTACGGTGCTTACACCGCGCTGGTCTATGTTATGACAATCATCGGTGGTTCATTAGCAGACCGCTACCTCGGTTCGCGCAAAGCAGTGACGTTTGGTGCCATCCTGCTTTGTCTCGGGCACTTCGGCATGGCCTTTGAAGGCTCTGGTTCCAAAGAGTACATCAACTTTGGTGGTAGTGATTATCAGATCACTCTCGATGGTCGTGGTGGTGATGCCAATCAGATTTTGGTCAAAGACGGTGTCTCTACTCTGGTAAGTTTTTCTGAGGATGGCTCTCAACTTTTAATTGAAAACTCCAGTTCACTTGGGTTACCTGCTGCTATCAACACCAGTGATTACACTACCAAGACTGTCCATCAGGAGATGTTTAAAAACATACTGTATCTTTCTTTGGCATTAATTATTGCCGGTGTAGGTTTCCTTAAAGCTAATATCTCCACCATGGTAGGCGCACTTTACGGACTTGGGGACGTAAGACGCGATTCAGGCTTCACTCTGTTCTATATGGGTATAAATATGGGCGCATTTCTTGCCTCCATTATTTGCGGCACACTGGGAATCGTCTACGGTTGGAAATACGGCTTTGGTATCGCCGGCTTCGGTATGTTGCTTGGCTTACTAACTTTCCTCAAATACCAATCCTGGCTGGAAGGTCGCGCCGAGCCACCTAATCCAGCCAAACTAAAAGAAAAAGCATTCGGCCCAGTCAACTTTGAATGGATGTGTTACTTGATTGGCCTCGGCATTATTATTGTCGCGATGTATTTCGTTAAGAATCCTGAAATAGCCGGTGGCATCCTGGCTCCGCTCGGCATCCTTATGTTTGCCTGGTTTGTTTACTATGCTTTTGCAAAAACTAACGATAAAGTCGAAAGACAAAGAATGTTCGCTGCCATCTACTTCATTCTTGCGCAGATACCTTTCTGGGCTTTATTCGAACAAGCTGGTTCTTCACTAAATTTATTTACTGACCGTCTGGTTGACCGCACCTTTTTTGGTGTTCCGGTGCCAGCACCAGTATTCCAGTCTCTGAATGCCGGCTTTATATTTATCTTTGCACCTATTTTTGCCTGGTTATGGATTTACTTATCTAAAAGAAACCTCAACCCATCAACCCCCCTTAAATTTGCTTTTGGCGTATTCATGGCTGGTCTGGGCTTCCTTGCGCTGGTTGCAGGCATGAAAACTTCAGGGATTGATGGTATGACCGCGGTCGGGTTTATCTTCCTGATTTACTGGATACACACCATGGGTGAGTTGTTCTTGTCACCGATTGGTCTATCAGCAGTCACCAAACTGGCACCGGCACGAGTGGTCGGTATGGCAATGGGTGCCTGGTTCTTGTATAGCGGCCTATCAAATTATTTGGCGGGTGTTATCGCTAGAACTACCGGAGCTGAAACACTTGGCGGTAAATTAACTAACGTTGCTGAAGCCAAAGCTGGTTACATCGAGGTCTATACCAATGTAGCCTACTGGGCGATCGGTATAGCGGTTGTAATGATGTTGATATCACCTATTATCAATAAATGGATGCATGATGCTGATTAGGTAGTATGCTTTAAAAGTTCAAATCAAAGCCCCGCCAGCGGGGCTTTTTTTATTCTTCAATAGAAAAAGTTAGACCGGCGTTCTTTTGTAGACGATTGAGTAAGACATCACCCATAGCAATTGAGGGCGTCAATAGACCCGCCACTTCAGGTGTCTTGTCTTTATCCTTGGCCAGACAGACTGCACACTCACCCAGCATTTTTGAGGTAGAACCATAACCCGGATCACGGTCACCGGTTACTTTGCCACGGACGACAGTGCCATCCTCCAACTTACCAATCAGTAGAAAGTTAAAAAAACCGTTTTCACGTGCTTCTTTATCCGGCCCTTCGCCTGGATCAGGTAACTTACTATCCAGATAATTACGCAACCTGGAGCCGGGCTTACCAACCACCAGCGTGGCTAATTGAAGCGCCATACCAATCCCTTTTAACTTGCCCTTGAAACCGGGGCCACTCAGTGTTGCTTCATCGTAACGAAAGCCCTTGCCATATTGAAAGCCAGACAAGGCATGACTGCGGCGTACTATTTTAGTGTTGATACCTGCCATGAGAAACGGCGTAATATAACTCTCAGCATCTTTGTCAAAAATAACAGCTTCAAGATCGGGGACGTCATCACCCTGATTATCAATTTCAGGATTGAGTCCATAAGGACTTTTGAGCACTCTGCGCGTCATTGAATCTGTGTTTGCCTCATGCAATACATTTTGCATACTGGCAAATGTACCGCCACTAAAGGTACCGCTCATGGCTTTTAAACGCAGCTTGATATGTTGTGCGTACTGACCGGTTTTTTCCTTGATCGCATTTTGTAAAAACATCACACCCAGATCAGAAGGAATCGAGTCAAAACCACAGCAGTTCACGATCCTGACGCCCGCTTCAGCGGCTGCGTCCTGATGTTGGTCAATCATGCTACGGATCCATTGCGGCTCACCGCTTAGATCACAATAGTCAGTGCCTTGTTCGATACAGGCTTCAACCAGCTTGCTACCGTACTTCGCATAGGGGCCTACGGTGGTACAGATCACTTTGGTTCTTGCTGCTAACTCATCCAGAGATTCTTTATCATCACTATCTGCCAAAAGAATAGGAATAGAATCATCTTTTAGTTCAGCACGTATCTGCTTGAGCTTTTCTTCATTGCGACCGGCAATCGCCCAACGTAAACCCACATCATTACCATAGGTTTTTAATAGATACTCGGCTACCAACCTCCCGGTAAAACCGGTTGCACCCCATATAATCACGTCAAAGATTCTGAACTGACTCATAACTTATTCACCAAGCGGACATTGCACCATCAACATTGATTGCTTGCCCTGACATAAAAGTATTGTGCGGAGATATTATCATCAACATCACATTGACCATTTCCTCGACGGTACCAATGCGCTTCATTGGACTACCGGCTGCCAGACGTTGATTCACATCCTCAAGGTTATCGGTAGGGTTTAAAACAGGGTTGTCGACCATAGGTGTCGCGGCAAAAAAAGGACAGATCGCGTTGATTCTGAGATTTGCTTTTCCAAACTCAACCGCCGCTGTTTTTGTCAAACCAATCACCGCATGTTTAGCGGCTGCATAACTACCAATCAATGGTGCTCCACTAACTCCGGCCATTGAGCTGACATTAAGAATTGCGCCTGACTGTTTTGCCGCCATCGCTCCTAATTGATATTTCATACCCAGCGCAACGCCGCGTGTATTGACATTAAGCTGTTGCTCCAAAACATCTATATCCAGCTCGGCAAGTGACTTCAATTGCGGCGGCGCAATACCCGCATTGTTAACCGCAATGTCGAGCTTGCCGTAATTTTCCAGAGCTGCCTTGACCAGTGATTGTGCATACTCCTCATCTGCTACATCACCTACCAAGGTGATCGCTGATGACTTTAGTTTGGCAGCGGTTCTTTCCAGGCCCTCCTGGTTGAGATCGCCCAAGACCAAGCTGGCACCACGCTGGTCCAGCATTTCTGCGAGCAGCGCGCCAAAACCACTGGCGGCACCAGTGACAATGATCGAGTGATCGGTAAAATCTAGTAATGGATCCACACTAACCCCTGCTGTAAAACAGCTCTAATTATTAAATGCGTGTTGTAAAGCTGTGGTACGTTTTTTATTGGCACCCATGTCTCCATAACCCTCGCGAGAAGCTGAGCGTACCTGGATTTTATTATTTTCAGAATCGAGTCTCAACTCCAGATCATCAACAAAACCAAACAATGAGGAATGATAAGTCGCCGCAAGATACTCACCCGTGTCAGCTTGGACGCGACCTCCTGTCGCATTGACTGCACTGACCACGCGTTGCCATGCTTGCTCAGGAGCATCTGAATAATTTAATGCAGAGATAGAATGGCTCTCGGGAGTACCTGTTTCACTGGAAACGCAATTGGGACTGTCAGGGCAGCTTGCCAATGCCCCTGACTGCAAACCAGGTGCCTGTCCTTGCTGAGATGCGCGGCCTTTGAATACAAAGAACACCATCATCACGATAACCAGAAGTATAATTATTGCGAGTATCATTTTTAAGACCTTGAACAGCATATTCTCTCCCTGAAACAGTGCTGATATTTATTATTTTAGGCCTGCATAATACCCTGAAAAGGTCTCAATAAAACGTTCAATCTCTTCCTCAGGTAAAGAATTCACACCTGCCGCTGCCTTTCGACCTCCACCGGATGGAAACTGGCGACAAATTTCATCAGCACCGACCCGATTGTTCAGCGGCGCACGCACACTGATCATGACTGTGCCATCTGAAGTGTCAGACAGTACGGCATGAGCTGTATCAGGCTGCTGATTGGCCAACTCATTTCCAAACACCCCGCTGACGCGTCGCGACCACGGTTGATCCGGTAAACGATAGACAGCAGCGTGGGGCAAATCCTGAATCGGCTGCATCGCTTGCGCGTTTTCCATGTCGGTTTGGTACCCTTTTTCGAGGCGCTCAAAAGTATCCTGATCGTGTTGCATGAACGCTAGCGGCGAACTGTGCTGACTGACCAGTGAAAACAACTCGGCGGGTGGAAAATGCAAATCTTCTATCGCAGCACCATAACCATTGTAATTAATGTAAATACCCAGCTGCTTGAGGCTCTCTATCTGGTCGGGTTTCAAGTTGATCGATTCAGCCAATGCAGTTGCCGGCTTATTCAGATTATCACCAAACGCACCCACCACCGCCCACTCGGTGAATTGACCCTTAACCACTTTGTTGACCAGCATACTGGTGCAGGTCTCAGCGGCGGTGTTGATAATAACGCGTAAATTTTCATGCTCGGGTACTTCCCCGGCAAAGTGATGATCAATGTATAAACACTGAGCACCCGCTTCTAGTGCCTGCTCCAGAGCTTCACGATTTTTATCCAGCGAAATATCAAGAATAGTCACCTGATCATTCGCCTTGATTTCCGCTTTGGCGACCAGTGAGATATCACGCTTCACACCGGTGACCAATCGACTCTCTTGTGGGTTCGAGAGGCGCAACTGCGTCAGGGCACAAATGCCATCTGCATCACCATTAAAAATATCTACTACAGCCATGTGAAACTCCTGTGTGGGACGGCAGAATGCCGTGCAACATCCTAGATTGCAACGTTACCGAACTGTTTTAGTGCGATGGCTCACATCGTCTCTATTCCGCGATATAATCAGCTCAAATAACACCGGATATTGCCATGGCAGCTATACGACAAGATGATTTTATTCAAAGTGTTCAAGATGCTTTGCAATTCATTTCCTATTACCACCCGAAAGATTTTATCGAGGCTGTACATAGCGCTTATCAACGCGAAGAAAGCGCTGCCGCCAAAGCCGCTCTGGCACAAATCCTGACCAATTCACGCATGTGCGCCATGGGAAAAAGACCAATATGCCAGGACACCGGCATCGTCACTGTAATGCTTGAAATTGGCATGCACACTCAATGGGATGCAGAAATGACGGTAGAAGATATGGCCAATGAAGGGGTCCGTCGTGCTTATAGTCATCCAGATAATGTTTTGCGCGCATCAATTCTGGCTGACCCTGCCGGCGCACGGACGAATACCAAGGACAATACGCCAGCGATCATCCACACTAAAATAGTTGCTGGCGACAAAGTAAGTGTCACTGTTGCTGCGAAAGGCGGTGGCTCTGAAGCCAAGTCCAAATTCATTATGCTCAACCCCTCTGACGATATCGTTGAGTGGATCCTTAAAACAGTACCAACTATGGGTGCGGGCTGGTGTCCACCGGGCATACTGGGCATTGGTATTGGCGGTACTGCCGAGAAGGCCATGCTGCTGGCTAAAGAAGCCTGTATGGAACATATTGATATTCAGGATTTAATTGCGCGTGGCCCCAACAATCGCATTGAAGAATTGCGACTAGAGATCTATGAAAAAGTAAACGCTCTTGGCATAGGTGCACAAGGTCTGGGCGGTCTCACTACCGTACTGGATGTACAAATCAAAGACTACCCAACCCACGCGGCTAATAAGCCAGTTGCCATGATTCCGAACTGCGCCGCCACACGCCATGTACATTTTGAGCTTGATGGAACCGGACCAGCACAAATGGCAACGCCTGATCTAAATGACTGGCCTGAAGTAAGCTGGGGCGGTAACAGTGCTGATGATGTAAAACGCATCAATCTCGATGAAATTGGACAGGACGATATCGAAACCTGGAAAACCGGTGACACCCTGCTCTTAAGCGGCACCATGCTCACTGGTAGAGATGCGGCACATAAGAAAATGATCGACTTATTTAATCAAGGTAAGACCTTACCTAACGGTGTCGACCTGAAAGGTAAGTTTATCTATTACGTTGGCCCGGTAGATCCGGTGCGTGATGAAGTCATTGGCCCGGCCGGACCTACGACTGCAACGAGAATGGATAAATTTACAGATCAATTACTCGAAGAAACCGGTTTGCTGGGGATGATCGGTAAAGCCGAGCGAGGACCAACTGGTGTGGAGGCGATTAAAAAACATCGCTCGGTCTATTTGATTGCTGTTGGCGGTGCTGCGTATCTGGTGTCAAAAGCTATCCGGAAATCGCGCATTGTGGCGTTTGAAGAACTGGGCATGGAAGCCATTCATGAGTTTGTGGTTGAAGATATGCCGGTCACGGTCGCGGTCAGTACCGACGGTGAATCAGCACATCGAACCGGACCACGTCATTGGCAGCAAAAAATCGGGAAAATACCGGTAGTCAGCAGCTAGTTGCATCTGGAAAATTTCGATGTGCGTATCTTGGATATCACCAATAGGAAACTCACATGCTACGAAAAATACTACTAAGCCTGCTCTTGCTTGTCATCTCATTACCATTATTGGCTGAAAATGCCATCTACACCTCGGCATTTAACAACCGTGCCATAAGTGGTTATGACGCCGTCTCATATTTCTCGGATAACGGGCCGGTAAAAGGTAAAAAGAAATTCACAACCCGGTATATGGATGCCGAGTGGCGTTTTGCGACACAGCAAAATTTGGATAGCTTTTTACAGGCGCCAGAAAAATATGCACCTCAATATGGCGGCTATTGTGCCTGGGCAGTGAGTGAAGGTTATACCGCCAAAGGTGATGCCTTGCAGTGGAAAATTCACGAAGACAAGTTATATCTCAATTACAACGCTGAGGTGAAAGCAGATTGGGAAGCGATGATGCTGCAACATATTGAGAGTGCCGATAACAACTGGCCAAGTTTACTGAAAAAATAAACACGCCAGAACAGCGTGCAAAAACAACTTAACTTTTTTGTCTGACTCGAATAATCACATCAACCCCATCAACTTCCAGGTCTGATTGCAGATCTGGAATTTGTGTAACAACCTGGTCGAGATTAATGTCTTCAAGCTCACCGCGATCGATGTGATACAAATGGTGGTGTGCTGAGACATTAGTGTCATAGACTAACTTCGAGGTATCGATAACCACTTCTTTTAACAAACCATGACTGGCAAACAATCCGAGGGTGTTATAAACCGTGGCCTTGGAAACCAGTTTTTTGGATTGATTGACTCTAAGCATCACTTCATCAGCGGTCACATGTTGGTCGCAGTCAAATAAACAGGCACCAATCAGCAAGCGTTGCCTGGTTGGTTTAATACCGTGTTGCTCTAGTTTCTGTGCAATGTCTGATGAAGTATCCATCGGCCCAGCTAATCGAATAGTTAAGAATTGATTGTATAACATTTAGCACTAACTCTGGGAGACTTTAGTTCCAAAAGCCACGCTGGATCAGCCAATTTATTTGTACCGCAAGCTCACAGCGCTTAGGATTGGCAGATGAGTGGAATTCAACGAAAAATCCGGAGTTTTGTCAGGCGCGAGGGCCGTATGACAGCCGCACAGAAAGGAGCGCTGGATGAATTGTGGCCTCGCTTTGGCATAGATAATATTGAGCATGAACTGGATTTCAAGGCGCTATTTGGTAATCAAAACCCGGTGACACTGGAAATCGGTTTTGGTAATGGTGAATCACTGGCTACTATGGCAGCAGCCTCCCCCGAGAAAAATTTTATCGGTATAGAAGTGCATCGTCCCGGGGTGGGTAACTTGATGATACAGGCTGAAAAACAGGAACTGAACAATCTACGAGTAATCGTTGAAGATGCCGTTGATATTTTGGAGAAAATACTACCGAACAACTCGCTCGATTGTGTGCAAATCTTTTTTCCGGATCCGTGGCATAAAAAGCGTCATCATAAACGCCGCCTGATTCAAACCAAATTTGTCGATCTACTCGCCAGCAAACAAGCCCCCGAAGGTGTGTTGCATCTCGCTACCGATTGGGAAGGCTATGCACATCACATGCTGAAAGTGCTCGAGCAACATCAGCAGTATCAGCTGCTAACACCGAGCGAAGAATTTCATACACGCCCCGCACACCGTCCGGAAACCAAGTTTGAGCGTCGCGGCCTGAAACTCGGTCATAGCATCTGGGACTTACTGTACCGTCGTGAGTAATACTCCGTATAGCCTGCCGTTCCTGTCAGCCTCGGCCATTGGTAGCGATGTGCAGGAACTGGTCAATCTTTGCTTGCGTGACATTGGTGAGCCGGATCCACGTTACACGCTTGGCTTTATCTATGTCAGTGACGCTTTGTTCAGCCAACTGCCTCGCTTGCAATCATTATTACATGCCGCGACCGGCATAGAACACTGGTGTGGCACACTAGCCACCGCTGTTTGTAGTAATGATCAGGAATATTATGACCAACCGGCACTCTCTTTATTATTATGCCCATTCGATACAACTGATTATTGTTTTATACATAGTGATCCGGACAAAAACAAACTACTCACACCGCCTGGAGAATTCAATGCCGTTGCTGGCATCATCCATGCTGATCCAACCAACCCACAAACGCCACTGCTGCTACAAAAAAGTAGTGACCTCAGAGATGAACTAATGCTTGCCGGTGGACTGACCCACTCGCAAACCAAACAATTACAAATTTTGGATGACACCCAGGTTATGGGCTTATCCGGGGTATTGTTTAACGAGGCTGTGAACACTCTCTGTGACTATACTCAAGGTTGCTCACCGATCGGTGAAATTCATACCATCTCTGATAGTCATAATAATTTCATCAAACAACTCAATGGAAGACCAGCGCTGGATGTGTTGCGCGATGATATAGGTGAAGTACTCGCCCGTGATATGACACGCCTTGGTGGCTATGTTTACGCAGGGTTATTGCGCCAGGACGAGAAGAACTCCGACTATGTCATTCGAGATCTATTGGCAATTGACGAGAATAGTCAGGCTCTGGTGATCAGTGACATCATCAACACTGGAGATGAAATTGTGTTTTGTCGCCGCGATGGTAATAGTGCTTCTAATGATCTGGATGAAATGCTGGCGCGAGTTAAGCATCGTCTGAATGGTAGACAGCCTCGTGGTGCTCTGTACCACTCCTGTATCGAGCGCGGTAGATCTTTATTTGGAGATGATTCTCAGGAACTCAAACGGATACAGGCAGAGCTGGGTGATGTGCCATTGAGTGGATTTTTTGCCAGTGGTGAGATCTATCAAAATCAATTCTATACCCATACGGGTGTCTTGACTTTATTCCTGTAAAAAAAAGCCCCGCAATGCGGGGCTTTTTTAGTACTTCTCAGTAGTTACTTGCGTCGACGTAATGCCAGACCAAATACTGGTAACAGGAACCAGCCCATTGAACCACCTCCGCCACCACCTGAACTCGGTGGGGTAACAACTACCGGATCACCCGGAATATTCAAACCGGATGAAAGAACACCGGTAGACTGGCCGTTAACTGTTCCGGAAATATCAGTACTACCGCCGGAAGAATTAGAGATATCAACACTGTAAGTGCCATTACCATTGTCTGTAATAGCTCCAACTGTTGCTCCACCTGTAGCAGAGATATCAACAGTGTCACCACCAGTTGTAACGGGATCACCATTGGCGTCAAACAAACTAATCAACAAGGTAACCGTTCCATCATTATTGGTAGTCGTTGTTACTGTTGTCATTGTGGCATCAGCAACACCAGCTCCATTGCCAGGAATACTTAATCCTGCAACCAGAGTACCGGTAGACTGACCGTTGATGGTGCCGGAGATATCACTGGTTCCGCCAGCATTGTTAGTTATCACAACACTGTAAGTACCATCACCGTTATCAACCACACTGCCAACCGATGCTCCACCGGTTGCAGAGATCGCAACTGTAGCGCCACCGGTGTTGATTGGATTGCCTGTTTCATCAATCAGTGTGATCAAAAGTGTAACGGTGCCGTCTGCGTTCGTGGTTGTTGTTACTAACGACATGGTAGGATCGATCACACCAACCCCGGTACCCAATGCCGCCCAGGATACTGTGTAAATATCCGGGGCCGTTACGCCGTTAACGGTAATCGATAAGCTGGTGGTTTCCTGAACGGTATTTGTCAGTGAAACACTATAGGTACCATCACCATTATCCATAACAGCAGAAATTACTGCACTACCTGTGCCAGACACAGAAACGTTATCACCACCTGTGGTGAGATTATTGGCGTTAGCGTCTACCAGTTGAAAGGTAACTGTAGTGCTATCGACACCATCCGCTTCTGGCGAAATAGGGCTAGACTGATCAAAGCCTGTATTCGCTGCTACCGCAGGACCTACAACAACGTTGATCTGATCAAACGTAACTGTTGCGGTCTGGTCAATAGGGCTTCCAGAAACAGACGCTGTGACCACTACAGTCTGTGCAACGCTGTTGGTCAAGGTCGCTGTATAGGTTCCATCACCATTGTTAGTAACGGCACTGACAGCTGCACTACCATTGGTAGTAATCTCAACCACATCACCTTGGTTTGTGACTGCAGAACCGTTGTTATCATTCAGCGTCACAGTAACTGTGGCTTGGCTAGTGCCATCAGCATCAACCGATGTTGGTGCCGCAGAAACGATACTGCTAGCTGATGAAACACCAGTGTTGTTCAAGGTGATTTCCAGGCGAATGAAGTCTGAACCGTCTTCTTCATCCGTCACTTTAATCAATACTTCATAGGTATTATTAATCGTGGTTGGTACTGAACTTAATGTCACAACACCATCCGCATCAATGGCAAAGAAGTTGGAATCGCCAGCTCTCTCACCATCCGCCAGTTCCCAGAACAAGATGTCGTTATCACCATCGGTTGCTGCAATAGTGGCAACCTGTACCGGGGTGTTCAATGCTGTTGAAACGGTGTAATTGGTTTGTGTAGTAGTAATCACAGGTACAGCAGTAGCTGAAGTAGTGCCATCTACAAAATTATCAACATAAGTCTCGAACTCACTAACACGTGTGTACACTCCGGGTGATTCGGGGTCAGCACAACCATTACCAAAACTGGTGATACCAGCGATGGCAAAATCAGCGGCTGACGGATTACCTGAGATACTCATATAGAGCGGGCCACCACTGTCGCCCTGACAGGTATCTTTCCCACCAACATCAAAACCGGCACACAGCATATTGCCTGTGATGCCGCTGCCAATATCTTGCAAACAGGACTGATTACTTACAATCGGAACCTCTGCTTCTAACAATTCTGTCGGGAAAGTGTCTCCATTAACAGCATCATCTGTACCCCAACCAACGATAGAGGCACAGTTATCAGAATTGATACAATCAGTAGCCGTAGCAGATACACCTGATAATGCAGGAGCACCAGCAAAAAGTGACACTGGAGATTGAGTCGCAGGGGCACTCAATTTCAACAATGCCAGGTCCGAATCAAAGGTGTCTACATCATAATTCGGGTGACGAATAATGTCGGTAACCGTAATCCGGTTGCCTGGCAAGCTTGCTTCAGGAATCGGATTTCCAGCAGTAGTATCATTATCTGTGATTATTAATGATTGGGTTCCTTCTAGAATTAACAACTCGCCGGGTACAAAATCAATCATGCAGTGTGCGGCGGTCAACACCCATTCTGGATCAATCAAGGTACCTGCACAAAACTGGGACTGGAAATGTGCATCGGTAGGATCAGCTTGTGAAGTCTGACCATTTACTATGATGTCAAAGTTATCTTTAAACAAGATGGCTACAGTTGAAGGATATTTGTTATCCGGCGCAATAGTTCCGCCGATAATCTTGCCTTCAATATCAGCTTGAGCGGATGTCGCTAAACCAAGTACTAAACATAGCGAGCATACCTGCAGCAGCAGTGATTTGATGTTCATCTGGGGTTTCCTCTAAAAGTGAATGCTTTGTTTTAAGTTTATCTGTATCTATGACTATCATTATACGGATTCTATCCATTCTATATGTTAACTGATTCGCGAAATAATATAGGAATGACAACCTGTAACAACATTACAAGGTTAACCGTCGGTATTTTAGACAGCTTTATCGC
>CALISW010000221.1 GCA_938041655.1 uncultured Thiotrichales bacterium
GGGAAAACATTCAAACGGTAAAACAAATCTTCTCTGAACTCACCAGCCTCAATCTTTTCTTTTAGATCTGCGTGAGTCGCTGCAACGATGCGTACATTTATTTTTCGGCTTTCTTCAGAACCCAAAGGTCTGATTTCTTTATCTTGCAACACGCGTAACAGCTTTACTTGTAGACCCATCGGCATGTCGCCAATCTCATCCAGGAATAATGTGCCGCCGTGAGCAAGTTCAATTAAACCTTTCTTGTCTTTATCTGCGCCACTAAAGGCACCTTTCTTGTAACCAAACAATTCACTCTCGAGCAAATTTTCCGGCAAGGCCGCACAGTTTTGTGCGATGAATTGCTTATCTCTGCGCTTGGAGTTGAAGTGCAATGTCTGCGCGATCATCTCTTTACCAGTTCCAGTTTCACCTTGCACTAATACGGTTGCATCTGAGTCGATCACTTTTTCTAACAAGGAAAAGACTTTTTGCATAGCCTTGCTTTCGCCGATGATTTTACTAAAGTCGTAGTTTGAAAGAATAGATTCGCGCAACTCACGGTTCTCTTCGATCAACGCTTTGTTAGTCGTATCGAGCATACCTATGAGATGAGCGTTTTTATTAATGAGCTGTACATTGTCTATAGCCACAGCAGCTTGAGAAGCAAATGCGGTTGCTATGTTAGCCAGATCATCATCAAGCTTTACTATTTCACCGTCTTCATTTTTTGCGTTGATTAATGCCAGCACACCCACCGTTACTTGCTCGTGATTACGCAAAGGAAAAGTAGCAACTGATTCCGTTCGATAATCATTGGCAACGTCGTAATCTTTAAATTGAGCCGCATCAAAACCCGAGTAACGATAGATGTCTTCCAGTTTTTGTGGCTCGGCGACAAATGCCGTGTAAGAAACAAGGTTGGTCATGTTGCGCTTGCCATCTATATAGAGCGGTACGTTTTGAAAACTACGCTTGGTTTCCACATCATTAAACTGCGCAGTTTCTACCGCGAGAAAGCGCTTGCTTTCATCAAGCAGATATATAATTCCCGCATCAACATTGGTGATATTTCTGGCACCGGTAAGCACCGCCGACAGCACGCCGTATAAATCACGTTCGGTAGTGATAGACGTCATAATATTTATGAACTGTTCTATCGCTCCATCTTGAATTAATGCTTTTTCATTCATGGCTATGCCGCCTCGGCCTCATTTACAAAGGCATAAACAAAATTCATGTTTTCATCTACCGCTACTTTTAGTGCTTCAGGCATTTCTTCATCAGCCATCATTTTCAAGATCTCGGTTGAGATATTCGGTAACAGGTTTTTGTTTATGATGTGGTCAATATTTCTTGCGCCAGTTTCAACTTCTGTGCACTTGGTGGAAATGGCTTTGATTACAGTTTCGTCGTACTCAAACTTTATTTGTTGGCTTTGTTCCAGGCGCTTACCTAACTTATCCAGTTTCAAGCGCACAATTAATTCCATGGCTTCTGGGTTCAGTGGATAGAACGGTACAATTTCCATTCTTGCCAAAAGAGCTGGTTTAAAGTGACGACTTAGCTCCGGTCGTATCAGTTCGGTTAACTGATCCAGCGATGGTCGCTCTTCACCGAGTGCTGCGTTTGTAATGGTGTCAGTGGCCAGATTACTGGTCATGATAATGACGGTATTACGGAAGTTGACCTCCCTACCCTCACCATCAGTTAAAGTGCCTTTATCAAACACCTGATAAAACAGATTCATGACTTCAGGATCTGCTTTTTCACACTCATCCAACAACACGACTGAATAAGGTCGTTGACGTACAGCTTCTGTTAACAAGCCACCTTCGCCGTATCCAACATAACCGGGTGGTGAGCCAACTAGTCGGGAAACGCTGTGTTTCTCCTGGAATTCAGACATATTAATCGTGATTGTGAATCTCTCCCCACCAAAGAGCTGATCGGCGATACCTAATGCACTTTCAGTTTTACCAACACCGCTAGGCCCGACAAACAACATAACAGCCATGGGAGCGTCAGGATTGCCAAGGCCAGCCTTTGCGGCACGAACCTTTCTATCTATAGCGTCGACCGCATGATCCTGCCCCTTGATACGTTCCTGCAAACTATCGGCGAAGGTAAGAATAGTTTGTGCTTCATCTTTAACCATGTTGCCTACCGGGATACCTGTCCAGTCAGCTACCACTTTACTCACTGCATCAGCTGATACTTCAAACAAGACCAACGGGTCATCACCCTGCACTTGATCCAGTTGTTTCTCTAGCGTACTGAGTTCCTGCTTAATCTTTTCTGGTGAAAGGCTTTCACTCTCTTCATTTTCATCATCACCTGCGAGTGTTTTTCGTAAGCCAGTGATACGCTCGATAAGCTCTTTTTCTTTTACCCATTGCTGCTCAAAGCGTTCTACTTTTTGCCCGAGTAGTTCCAACTCATTGGTGATTTCAGCATTGCGACCATCGTCTTCAGTCACGCCGGACTCGATGTCTCGCTGGAGAGCGAACTGCTCCCTTTTCAAAATACGCAACTCTTCATCGAGTGTTGTTAGTTGTTCGGGTCTCGAGGCCATACTCACTTTTACCCGTGCACAGGCAGTATCCAGCAGATCCACCGACTTGTCTGGAAGCTGTCTGCCGGAGATGTATCGGTCAGATAGAACAGCTGAAGCAACCACGGCGTCATCACGCACATAGATATTGTGCGACTCTTCATATTTCTCTCGAAGCCCGCGCATAATCACGACCGCGTCATCTGCAGATGGCTCGCCGATTTTTACCAACTGAAAGCGTCTGGCTAGCGCCGGGTCTTTTTCAAAATATTTTTTGTACTCACTCCAGGTGGTAGCGGCGAGTGTTTTCATTTCACCGCGCGCCAAGGCT
>CALISW010000222.1 GCA_938041655.1 uncultured Thiotrichales bacterium
TTGATTTGTGCGGGCAGGGTGATATCTCCAACGGCGATCGTAGGTATGTCAACGCGTTGTTTGATGAATTCAGCAAAAGGGGTTTGCCACATGCGCCCCCATTTAGGCTTTTGCCATTTCACGGTTTCTCCAGAGGAAGCATGAATAATGTCCACACCAGCATTTTTGAAGGCTGTTGCTATTTGTTCAAGGTCTTCCAGAGCCAGTCCGTTTTCAGCCCAGTCACTGCACGAGAGTCTCACCGACATGGGTTTTTCTTCGGGCCAGGCCCTTCTTACCGCGCTGAAAACTTCGAGTGGGTAGCGAATCCTGTTTTCAACACTACCACCGTAATCATCAGTTCTTATGTTGGTTAATGGAGAAAGAAAGCTGGCTAAAAGGTATCCATGTGCACAATGCAATTCAAGAATATCAAACCCGGCCTCGTTGGCGCGCTCTGCCGCTTTAACGAAATCAGCTTTTACTTCGTCCATCATGCTACGATCAATTTCTATCGGTGTATCAGATATTTTGTCGAGATAAGGAATAGGGGAGGCTGAATAGATTGGCCAGTTATCTTTGTCTTTAGGTTGGTCCATGCCCTGATCGGGTGTTTTGGTTGAGCCTTTGCGCCCGGCATGGCCTATTTGCATACCAATTTTCGAGTCAGTATTGCTGTGTACGAAGTTGGTTAAGTCTTGCCAGATTTTGACTTGTTCGTCATTCCATATGCCAGTACAGCCATCAGTTATGCGGGCGTCAGGTGTAGGGCAGGTCATTTCGGTCATGATCAGGCCGGTTCCGCCCATGGCGCGGCTGCTGTAATGGGAGAAATGCCAGCCAGTCGGGTCACCATCAGTAGCGCAGTACTGCGCCATTGGAGCCATTACAACCCTGTTGGGCAATGTCATATTTCGTAATGAGTACGGTGTGAACATCGGGGTTGGACGATCAGCTGAAACGTCCAAGCCGGTTTCTTCTTTATAGCGAACATAATAATCCTGCTCTGCTACTGCTAAAAATTCAGGATCTCTGAGTTTGATGTTATCCCAGTCGACCGACTTTGAACGTGACATGCAGGAGAACGCAAATGCAGTGTGAGACTTTTGCCAGTGCATCGGCATGTTCTCAAACCACTTCAACGATACTTGTGCATTGTGCTGGGTGATTTCAACCGGTGTACGTCGCTCATTTACATAGTGATCAAAAGCGCTGTCCAGATCGGTACTGTGTTTAACAATGCCATCGGAAAGACTGATAGCGCACTCCATGGCGAGTTTGGTGCCTGAGCCAATTGACCAGTGAGCAGTAGCTTTGCAGTCGCCCAACAGCACAATATTATTGTGGTGCCAATTCTCACAGGCGATGGTCGGGAAGTTGCGCCACAGTGAACGATTGGTTAAGAATTTATGGCCTTTGAGTTCATCCGCAAAAATATCACTTAAGGCAGCTGCGTTATCCTCTTCACTGAGCTGATCAAAACCACTGGCTTGCCAGCATTCAGGTGTGGTTTCAATAACCCAGGTAGAGTGTCCTTCTTCATATTGATAGGTGTGCGCACAAATTTCGCCGTGTTCGGTTTTCTTGAAAAAGAAAGTGAATGCATCTAGCGGTGTGGCCGCACCCAGCCAGGTGAATTTGTTTCTGGTTTCAATGATATTAACGCCAAATTCATTTTTGTACTTATCCCGAATTGGACTGTTAATGCCGCCAGCATCTACAATTAAATCTGAATCAGAAAAATCATTTTCAAGTTGTTCGATATCGATTCTGGTTTCATAACTAAGTTTGACACCTACGGCTTTACAGCGCTCTTGTAGCATAAGCAGTAACGTCATGCGGCTACAACCAGCAAAGCCATTGCCGCCGATGACACTTCGATGTTGTTCGCGATCGACCACCATATCGGTCCAATAGGCAAAGTTGTCTCTGATCAGGTCATAGGATTCTGGGTCGGCGCTTAAAAATTCGTCGAGGGTTTCATCAGAAAATACTACACCGAAGCCAAAGGTGTCATCGGCACGATTTTGCTCAAAGACTTCAACTTCAAATTCAGGGCGTCGTTTTTTTGTTAGTAGAGCGAAATATAATCCGCCAGGTCCACCACCAATAACACTAATCTTCATTCTATTTCTCCAATCTTTTACGCGAATGCCTGTAGACCGGTAATTGCCCGCCCCATGATCAACGCGTGAATATCGTGTGTTCCTTCATAGGTATTAACTGTTTCAAGATTCATGACATGGCGTATCACATGGAATTCATCGGAGATGCCATTACCACCATGCATGTCTCGCGCCATGCGCGCTATGTCCAGTGCTTTACCGCAGTTGTTGCGCTTGATTAACGAGATTGAAGGGATGCCGAGGTTTCCGGCGTCTTTTAGTCGACCTGCCTGTAATGCTGCAAGCAGACCAAGGGTTATTTCAGTTTGCATGTCAGCCAGCTTTTTTTGCACCAGCTGGGTTGCGGCCAATGGCTTGTTAAATTGATGGCGGTCGAGTGTGTACTGACGTGCTGCATGCCAACAAAACTCGGCAGCACCCATAGCACCCCAAGCGATACCATAGCGTGCGTTATTAAGGCAACCGAATGGTCCGGCGAGGCCTTTGATGTCCGGGAAGCGGTTTTCTTCTGGCACGAAGACTTCGTCCATCACGATTTCGCCGGTGATCGAGGCACGTAACGAGAACTTGCCTTCAATTTTAGGTGCGCTTAAGCCTTCCATACCTTTTTCCAGGACAAAGCCACGAATATCACCTTCATCGTCTTTAGCCCAGACGACAAAAACATCGGCGATAGGTGAGTTGGTGATCCACATTTTAGCGCCGGATAATTTGTAACCACCATCAACGCTTTTGGCTCTGGTTTGCATGCCAGCAGGGTCTGAACCAGCATTGGGTTCAGTTAAGCCAAAGCACCCAACCCACTCACCTGTTGCGAGTTTTGGTAAATACTTTTCTTTTTGTGCTTCAGAGCCATAGGCATTGATCGGGTGCATAACCAGTGATGACTGGACTGACATAGCTGACCGGTAGCCTGAATCCACTCGTTCGACTTCGCGAGCAATCAACCCATAGGAGACATAATTGGTTCCAGCGCAACCATAGCCTTGAATGGTTGAGCCCAGTAGACCTTGCTCGCCTAGTTCATTCATGATTTCGCGATCAAAATGATCGTTACGATTAGCTTCCAGTACTCTTGGCATCAATTCGCCCTGACAATAAGAACGTGCACTTTCCATGATCAACCGCTCTTCTTCACTGAGAGCATCTTCCAGGCAGAGTGGATCGTCCCATTTATAAGGTGGTAATGACATTATTTTGATTCCTTGTTTGGTATTACTGCAGTTGTTTCAATTTCGATTTTCGCATCATCTTCGACCAGCGCTACTACCTGTACACAGGCCATGCAGGGAAAAACTTTGCCCAGTGTTTCACGCCAGACTTTTCCTACTTCAGGTAAATGCTCTACGTATTCTTCTTTGTCGGTGATGTACCAGGTCATACGTACGATATGTTCTGGTTTGGCATTAGCTTCATGGAGGATAGCAATGGTGTTGAAGAGAGCTTGTCGTAATTGACCCAGCATGTCTTTAGCGACAAACTTTTCTTCTTCATTCCATCCGACTACACCGGCGGTGTATACAGTTGTGCCGGTCGCGACAATACCATTGGCATAGCCCTTTGGGCGTGGCCAGTTCTCGGGTTGTAATATTTCTCGCATAATATTGTTAACTTCTCGTGTGGTTTTCTAGGTGTTGTCTGGCTATTACCAGTTTTTGTACTTCTGAAGCGCCTTCATATATTCGTAAAGCGCGAATTTCTCGATAGAGTTCTTCTACCTTAATGCCTTTGGTGACGCCAAGCCCCCCGAAGAGTTGCACGGCTTTGTCGATGACGAGTTGAGAGTGGTCGGTGGCGTAGAGTTTGGCCATGGCTGCTTCTCGCGTTACACGCGTACCTTTAACATCTTTGGTCCAGGCCGAGCGATAGATTAATAAGGCCGATGCATCTACATCCAGCGCCATTTCAGCCAGGCTCATTTGTGCCACAGGTTGATCTGCCAGCGTGGCACCAAACATTTTCCTGCCCTGGGTGCGGTCGGTGGCATCATCAAGTGCGCGACGAGCAAAACCCATGGCTGCTGCGCCCACAGTGGTTCTGAATATATCCAGAGTGCCCAAGGCGATGCTCATACCTTTGCCGGGTTCGCCGATCATGTTTTCTGCAGGCACATTGCAATTATCAAAGGTCAGTGTTGCTAGTGGGTGAGGTGCGATGACATCAATTCTATCTTTGACGCTGAAGCCTGTGGCGCTGGCATCAATTACGGCGGCGGAGAGTCTTTTACTCTCAACGGCTTCTCGTCCAAACACAGTGTAGAAATCGGCAATACCACCATTTGAGATCCATGTTTTTTCGCCGCTATAATTAATCTCATTGCTATTATCATGAAAATGACTTTGCATGGCTGCTACATCAGAGCCAGCATCAACCTCGGACAATGCGAACGCAGCGATTTTTTCTCCGGTAGCTACTGCGGGTAAGTAACGTTGTTTCAAATCATCGGAGCCAAAGGTGGAAATGGAGCCTGAACCTAGGCCTTGCATGGCAAAGGCAAAATCAGCCAGACCAGAATGCTTGGCCAGAATTTCACGGATCAGGCAGAGGGAGCGAACGTCAAGATTTTCATGTGCGCCACCATAGGGCGCTGGTACGGTATATTTAAGCCAGCCTCCATCCCCCAACGCTTTGACTAAGGTGCGACAGGTGTCATCGACATTATGATGTGCGTCAGCAGTTTCAGTTATCGCGGGCAGGGTGGCGCTAGCCCAGGCATCAAGGTCTGTTGCTAGTTGTCGGTGGTGGTCTTCAAAGAACGGCCAATCCAGGTAACTTTTATCTGACATATTAATCGCCCTGAAATACAGGCCTCTCTTTCTTTATGAATGCCTGATAGGCGCGTTCGAAGTCTTTGGTTTGCATGCATATAGCCTGTGCTTGCGCTTCAGCTTCAATGGCAGTGTCGAGACTCATATCCCATTCCATATTCAATTGATTCTTGGTAATACCATTGGCAAAAGTAGGGCCGCTGGCGATACGTTGTGCGAGTTTCATAGCTTCAGCTTCCAATTCATCGGCAGCGATGATGCGGTTGATATAACCCCAGCGTTCGCCTTCTTCTGCACCCAAAGAGCGCCCGGTAAAGAGTAGGTCGCTGGCGCGACCTTGGCCAATGATTCTGGGCAAGATTGCACAAGCCCCCATGTCGCAACCTGCTAAACCAACACGATTAAACAGGAAGGCTGTTTTGGCTTCGGGTGTTGAGTAACGAAAATCAGATGCCATCGAAATGATCGCGCCAGCACCGGCACTTATCCCGTCGATTGCAGCAATGATGGGTTGTGGACAGCTGCGCATTGCTTTGACCAGATCTCCGGTCATGCGGGTGAACTTTAATAGCTCAGGCATTTCCATTTTTGTGAGTGGTCCGATAATGTCATGCACGTTACCACCGGAGCAAAAGTTGCCATCATTACTGCTAAAGACAATGACTTTTACATCGTCTGCATATACTAGTGTGCGAAACAAATCACGTAGCTCTGCGTACGAGTCAAAGGTCAGCGGATTTTTTTGTTCTGGTGCATTCAATCGAATCTGCCCAACGCCATCTTGAAATGACCAGAGGAAATATTCAGGTTTGTAACTGCTTGCTTGGAAGGTCATGCGACTGCCTCAAGTTTTGATTTTGAAGGTAAGTGATCCAGTAATTCTCTGAGTTCAGAGAGATTGTCTATAGAGAGTTCGTTGAATACATCTGATATCCATTTGGCGTGTGCTGCTGCCATCTTGTTGAAAAGTGCAGAGCCTTCATCGGACAGTGAATAAATAACCACGCGCGCATCGTTATCATCATTGCGTTTGAGAACGAGTTTATCGCGTAAAAGTTTGCTCATCAGTTGTGTAATGTTGCCTTCACTAACGACCATGGTGCGCGACAGGTCTCCTGCTCGTACGCCGTTACGTTGGCCGCGTTCCAAAGTAGACAGCACATCGAAACGAGATATGGACTGACCAAACTCCGCTCTTAATTTTCCGTCTATGGTCTTTTTAATGTAGTTGGAGGTTCGTAGTAGCTCCAGCCACGCCAACAAAGCTTCGCGGGTTTTATCACTCATTACGATGCCAATTCACCACCATCAATCACGATGGGTTGACCATTAGTTGAGTCTGCATCGGCACTACATAACCAAGATACTGATGCAGCGACTGCTTCCGGTTGTATCGCTCTGCCCATCGGATTGTCTTTGAGCAATGCCTTGAGCGCTTGTTCTTCATTCATCTTGGTTGTTTTGACGATATTTTCAATCGAACGTGAGAGTAGATCGGTTTCTGTGAAGCCGGGGCAGACAGCATTGGCGGTGACTCCTGATTTAGCTAACTCAATGGCCAATGTTTTGACCAGCCCCATAGCGCCATGTTTTGATGCTGTATAGGCGCCGGTATAGGCATAGCCTTTTAAAGCGGAAGTTGAAGCGATAACTATAAATCGCCCCCAGCCTTGATCAATCATATTTGGTATGCCGGCTTTAGCGCACAAGAAAGCGCCTGTCAGGTTTACATCCAGCATTGCTTGCCACATTGAAAGTGGTGTTTTCAACAGAGGGGCGGTTTGAGCAGCTCCCGCATTACTGATCAAAATATCAACAGGGTCCATAGCAGAAAACCCGGAGCTGACGCTCTCTTCATTGGTTACATCCATTACCACATAGTTAAAGCCTGATTCTTTAAGTTGTTCTTCATTTCTGCCGGCTACTGTTATGTTACGGCCGTCATTCTGTAAGCGCTTGGCTATAGCCAAGCCAATGCCGCTTCCTCCACCGCTTATGAACGCATGTTTCGTTTCCATCCAAATACTTTAGTTATAAAATAATATACTGTCAATACCAGATATTGATTAATTATCATCATCTATAGCCTTTCATTAAGTGTGGCAGGTTCATGGATTGGATAACTACATTAGTTATAAAGAATTATAGTGATAGTTTACTAATTTACTTGTCCCGAACGACACAGTAGACGGGCATAATAGATTTTCATTAATCAAAAAAAGTCAGCAAATGCAGCCCTTATTGATTTTAACTACTGGTGGTACTTTCGATAAAGTGCACGATAGTTTGACCGAAGCACTTATATTCTCTGATCAGGAGTTCACTCAAATACCTGAGGTATTACGATTGGGTAAGTGTTTTTTTCCAACCCAGCAAAGCGTTCTGCAAAAAGACAGCCTGGATATGACTGATCATGATCGCGAAATTGTGTTGAATACGATACTTGAAGCAGACCAATCTCAAATAGTACTCACACATGGCACGGGAACTATGCAGCAGACAGCAGAATACCTGGACGGAAAGGTAGCAGGGAAAACAGTTGTTATAACCGGCGCTATGCGACCACACTCATTGGGAAAATCAGATGCAGGGTTTAATTTAGGTGGGGCAGTAATTGCAGCGCAAACGTTAGCTCATGGTGTTTATGCAGTTATGAATGGCAGGGTGTTTGCTGCAAAAAAGATCCGGAAAAATGTAAGCGAGGGCAGGTTTGATTTGTGAAACCGTGTGACGTAAATGTTAACTCGTACTAAAGTGCTAATTTAAGTGTTTCGGTTCACAAATAAACGGTTGCTAAAATAAAAACCACATTATAATCATGGTAAGATTTCTTGAGGAATTTGCAGGAAGTCACCTCACATTAAAAATGTGAGTGAGCCATAAAAAAATAAGAATATAGCTCTAGTCAACGTACATACCATAACGTTCTCCCGTTTTTGGGTTTAAGCCCAAAAGCCATGACTGATCCTTATAACTACGATAATTACTATAATGAGTCATGTTTTATGAAAAGAGCGCTAGTAACTGGCGGTTCAGGGTTTTTAGGGTCACATCTCTGTGAAGCCTTACTTGCAAAGGGTTATCACGTTACCTGTTTGGATGATCTTTCCAGTGGCAGGCTATCAAACATTGCCAGGTTAAGAGACGACCCAAACTTTAATTTCATCAACCACAACATCATCAATCCATTGCCAGAAATTCAGGTTGATTATGTTTTTAATCTCGCATGCCCGGCTTCACCCAAGTGGTATCAGGCTGATCCGATACGTACTGCGAAAACGGCCGGTATTGGGACGTTAAATGCACTCGAGTTGGCGCGCAGTGCTGGTGCACAGTACTTCCAGGCATCGACTTCCGAAATTTATGGTGATCCTGAAGTCCACCCACAAACTGAAGATTATCAGGGAAATGTTTCTACCATAGGGCCACGTGCTTGTTACGACGAAGGTAAGCGCTTCGGTGAAAGTTTGTGTTTTGATTTTCACCGTATGTACGGTGTTGAAATCAAGGTAGTGCGTATATTCAATACGTATGGCCCGCGAATGCGTGCTGATGATGGTCGAGTGGTTTCAAATTTTGTGGTGACAGCATTAAAAGGAGAGCCGATAACGATTCATGGTGATGGCTCCCAGACTCGATCATTTTGTTTTGTAAGCGATTTGATCAATGCCTTTCTGGCAGTCAACGATACTGAGAAAGGTGTTACTGGTCCATTCAATATTGGTAATCCCCATGAGGTGTCTATTCTAGAATTGGCGACCCAGGTTCAGAAAGCAGTCGGTATGCCTGAAAATCTGGTCTATGTAGAAAAGGCGGCTGATGATCCGAAACGACGTAAGCCCGATATCACTTTGGTAAATGAAACGACAGGCTGGTCACCCAAGGTCTCGTTGGCTGAAGGGCTGACCAGTACTATTGAACATTTTAAAGAGACGATGATGGAAGAAGCTGCTCAAACAGTTGTAATTGGAGGCGGTCCGGCAGGTCTTACCGCTGCTTATGAATTGAAGAAATTAAAACCAGAGGCTGCTGTTACTGTATTTGAAGCGTCATCACATTTTGGTGGTATCGCACGAACCGAAAGCTATAAAGGATTTCGTTTTGATATAGGTGGACATCGCTTTTTTACCAAGGTACCTGAAGTCGAAGCGATGTGGCGTGAGGTATTGGGATCCGAGTTTTTACGCCGGCCACGATCAAGTCGAATCTTTTATCGCAACAAGTTTTTCGATTATCCGCTAAAACCATTCAATGCAATGATGACGATCGGCTTGTATGAGTCGATACGAATTGGTCTGAGTTATATGAAGTGGAAAGTTTTTCCGTCAAAGAAAGAAGATACTTTTGAAGAATGGGTGACCAATCGCTTTGGCGGCCGCTTGTATATGCACTTTTTTGCCAGTTATACCGAGAAAGTTTGGGGTATTTCCCCAAAAGAGATTCAGGCTGACTGGGCGGCGCAGAGAATTCAATCTCTCTCACTGTCTAAAGTCGTGCTAACCGCGTTGTTTGGCAAGAATGATACGGCATCATTGATAGAAGAGTTTGATTATCCGCGTCGTGGCCCCGGCATGATGTGGGATCTTACCGCAGAACGTATTAGATCCAAGAGCGGAACGGTCGAGATCAATTCCAAAGTGGTCGAATTACATCGTGAGGATAATCGAATCGTTGCGGTTTCCGTTGATACGCCAGATGGCCGTAAAAAAGTAGCCGCAGATAATGTCATCAACTCTATGGACTTACGTACCTTAATAGCCAGCATCACACCAGCGCCTCCTGGGGAAGTTGTTGAGGCTGCTAAGACGTTGCGTTTTCGTGACTTTATTCTGGTGGCATTGGTGCTTGATAAGCCGGATCCATTTCCTGATAACTGGATATATATTCATGCGCCTGATGTGCAAGTAGGGCGAATACAGAATTTCCGCACCTGGTCCCGGGATATGGTTCCGAATGACAGGCAGGCATCGATTGGTATGGAGTATTTTTGTTGGGCTGAAGATGAATTATGGAACTCATCTGACAAAGATTTGATTGCACTTGCCGGTGAGGAATTAGTAAAACTTGGTCTTGCCGATGAAGGCGATGTGGTAGATGGCACAGTAGTGCGTCAGCCCAAGGCCTATCCTATCTATGATGGGGATTATCGTGCCGGGCTTGATGTTATTGTAGAGTGGTTACATACGCTGGAGAATTTCCAGACAGTTGGTCGTAATGGGCAACATCGTTATAATAATCAGGATCACTCAATGCTCACGGCGATGCTGGCGGCACGTAATGTGCTGGGTGAAAATCATGATGTCTGGTCAGTCAATGTAGATCGCGCTTATCACGAGCAAATTGAACGCACACCTGGCGAGCATGTTGAAAAGAGTAAAATCCAAGAGTAAGCCGAGAAACAATCTCATCGGAGAATTGCTTTTATGAGAATATATAAGTTACCCGATGGAGAGGCCCCGCTATTTTCATTGGCAGGTCTGCCAATTGCGTTACTAATGACCTTGGTATTACTTTGGCCCATGGCGGCGACCGGTAATCTTGTTGGTTTTATGGATAGCAACAGC
>CALISW010000223.1 GCA_938041655.1 uncultured Thiotrichales bacterium
GTCGCGGGAGATGTCTGGCAATTTACTGTGCGACTTAAACGTCCTCATGGACGATTAAATCTCGGCAGCACTGATCGCGAGAAATATTTATTTCATCAAAGTGTGCAGGCGACCGGTTATGTGCGTGATACCAAGCCGCATGAAACTGAAAAAAACCGTCGTCTCGATGCCAAAACTTATAGTCTGAATCGCATACGTCAAACCCTAGCCCGAAAAATAACTACCGCGCTACCAGACTCAACAGTTAACGGGCCAGTACTGGCATTGACCTTCGGGCTTCGAGATCAAATGAGTCAGCAGCAATGGGATGTGTTTCAGGCGACAGGAACGACCCACCTGATGGCAATATCGGGTTTGCACGTTGGCTTGGTCAGTGGTTTGTTGTTTTGGTTGTGTCGAAGACTGTGGTCGAGATCAGAACGTTTGTGCGTAGGTTTCCCTGCTGCCAAGGCAGCAGCAGTGGCGGCTTTACTCGGAGCCATGCTTTACGCTGCGATGAGTGGTATGGCAGTGCCGGCGCAGCGAGCGGCTCTAATGGTGGCGATTGTGGCAATTGCCGTTATTTTCGATCGTAAGTTGTTCTCGGGTTATTTGCTGTCATTAGCGATGTTATTAATATTACTGCTGGATCCTTTTGCCGTTTTATCTGCGGGCTTCTGGTTGTCATTTGCGGCGGTCGCGGCGTTATTGTTTGTGTTACAAAAAAACAAGTCTGAAAAAATGAGTTGGCAATGGTTACAAATACAGATGTTGTTGCTGGTGGCACTATTGCCGTTGTCGATCTGGTTCTTTCAACAAAGCTCGTTAATAGCGCCCTTGATTAATGTGGTGGCAGTCCCGCTAACAGGTTTGGTGGTGGTGCCATTGCTGCTCACTGGAACCTTATTGCTGCCAATCATTCCGGTGTTGGCAAAGCCGATACTGCAACTGGGTGAATGGGTGTTAAGTCTGATGGTTAAGTTTTTTGAGCTTGCGGCTAATTCGACCGATACCATGATTACACTGCCCAAGCCTGAATTATGGGTGCTGTTATTGGCAGCAGTCGGCATTATCGTAGTACTCGCGCCTCGCTTCTATTTAAGTAAAGTGGCCGGCGCAGTGTTGCTCTTGCCACTATTGTTTAACCGACCAGCAGGTGTGCCCGAGAATGAGTTTCGGGTTGATGTGCTGGATGTCGGGCAGGGATCTGCTTACGTGATCCAGACCAGTCAACACGTCATGGTATTTGACCCGGGTCCACGCTACGCCGAAGCTTATGATGCGGGCACGGCTATAGTCACGCCGTTTTTACGAGCTCGAGGTATCCGCTCACTCGATGCATTGATAGTCAGTCATGCCGACAAAGATCATATCGGTGGTCTGCAAGGTGTGCTGGATAATTTCCCTGTTGAACGAGTGATGCTTCCTGATCCTGAGTCTGTTGTAGAGCTTGATGCGCTTGCATGTCATAAAGATCAGCAGTGGGAGTGGGATGGGGTTAGTTTTACTATCTTGAATCCATCTACTGAATTTATTTATCGTGAAAATAACCGTAACGATGGCAGTTGTGTATTACTGATTAAATCAGATAAGGCGAGTATGTTATTTACAGCCGATATAGAAAAAGGCGCTGAGCGAGTGTTGGTAAGAAACTACCCGTCTTTATCAGCTGATGTAATGACAGTTCCCCATCACGGTAGCAAGACATCCTCAAGTGAATTGTTGTTGGATCTCGTGCAGCCTGAATTGGCGATAGTTTCGGCGGGATATCGAAATAGTTTTGGTCATCCCAAACCATTGGTGATGGAGCGCTATGCAAGTAAAAGCATTGATGTCCTGGAGGCCAGCAAAACCGGCATGCTGACACTGTATTTCAGAATTGACGGCAACATAGAAACGTCACACTACCGGAAAGAACAGCGACGTTATTGGCATCGATAATTTTTCAATGTGTTATTAGTTACTGAATGCTTTCAGTTTCTGTTCCCCACACCCAGAAAATAATGCCGCCCAGCGTAACCAGCAGGCCTGGCACAATTCCAAAGGCGATCATGATACCGGTGCGTGCCGCGTCACTTTGCTCGCCACCCATCGCTGCTGTGGCTGAATCGAAACCAAAAAAGGATAAAATCAATCCGATCAGTAACGTCCCGCCAAAGGCAAAACCTATTTTGTCGACAGATATCCACCCGGCTGAATAAGCGCCACCATCACCATCCGCAGAAATATCGGTCACCATTGAGAAGCCCAACATCGCCCAACCTGAATTACTCACTCCCATGAGAAACGCTAATACATACGCGAAGTCAGCTGATATACCCGAAGTGATTGCCCAGAAACTCATTACCGCGGCGTACATAAATGATGAGATTAAAAACAATGATTTTTTACTATAAAGTGCAGCCAGTTTGACCCATACAGGTTGGGCGAGAATAATGCCAATGCTGGAAATGATAATGAGTTTGGGTATGTAGCTGAAGGGATCAGCGATGCGCATGTTGTACATAAGAAAATACAGAAATGCGGCATACGCCATACCGGCACCGGTGAGCTGCACCAGGTTAGCCGTTACCAGAGGAGCAAAGCGTTTTGATTTCAAGGCGTTGATCATGGCTTTTACGGTCGGGTTTTCTACAGTTGCACTATCTGCTTGTTGTGATTGGAAGGCTGGTGCAGAGCGGCTCGTCAGCCAGGCGATTAATAATCCTACCCCACAGACTACAGATAACATTATGCCGAGTTTCTGGTAAGCAGCCATGGCAGTCTCAGGCTGCAAGCTGCCATTTTGCGCTAGAAACCAGGGTGACAGACCGGAGGCTATCAAAACACCTACTGCAGTAAACACAAGTCGCCATGCCATTAGTTTGGTGCTGTCCACGGTGTTGGTTGCCAGCTTTGAAGCAATCGCCAGGTAGGGAACTGAAAATGCGCCAAACACAGCCATGTAGAAAGAAAAAATTGCCACTACGTAGGTGATCTGGATTGATTGCTCGGCCTCGGGTATTCGAAACAACATGAACATCGCGAGCGGCGCCAACACCACGCCTGCTGCTAACCATTTTGGCCAGGCTCTGGGATTTTTCTGGGATATATAGCCGACGCTTAGATCAGCAACGATACCGACAAACAGTTTCGGAACAAAAATAGCCGTGCCCGCAACAGCGGGGCTGATACCGAGTACGTTAGTCAGGAAAAACAGTAGTAGTACCGAGGGGAGGTCGCGAAATACCTGGCCGGCAATCTGGCCGACGCTGTAACCAAGCGTGCGTGTAAGACTTAGTTCCGGGGAGGTTTCATTCATTGTGGTGGTAGATTCGTGCGTTGAATGTTATGCCAGTACACTATGTATTATCCGTATTGGAATGAAACGGGCAGTAGTCCTCTTTGACCACAATATCAAACACGAACATAAATTTTGCCATGCCAGCTAACAAGCCAAACACCATGCCGAGTTCAAAAATTTGCCCGTCGTCAAAATGTTCGCGCAAGCTGATGTACAGTGCCGCACTCAGGTTCCCGGAGTTATTGGTTAGTGCAATTTCTTCCGCTAATTGAATCACAGCCAATTCAGGCGCACTAAAATGTTTGCTGGTGGCGGTCTGTAACTGCTCAATTTGTATTGCGGTTATGCCTGCATCGAGGGCGTCAATACGGTTACCTTGATTACAGGTT
>CALISW010000224.1 GCA_938041655.1 uncultured Thiotrichales bacterium
ACGTGCTGGATGACAAGTGGCGGGTTAATGCGATTTGTACCTTGTTTCAGGAGATCAAGGCCGGCGCAATAGATCATGATTTCCCTAATGTGTCAGAAATAACCGGTGAAGAGGCCATTTCACTGGAGCAATTTTTGCAAGTTCACAAACACGTATTTAACCCGTAAGAGGAACAATTATGAGTACACAGCAGTCTTCAATTTCCAGTAAGTTCTTCTCATACCCTCTATTACTTTTAGTATTTGTTTCATTCTTTAACTACGCCGATCGTTACATTCTTGGTGTGTTACTACCCTCAATAAAAGCGGATCTTTCTTTAACCGATGCTCAACTTGGTTTGATTAGTGGAACTGCTTTTACCTTGTTTTATGCAACTCTGGGGCTGCCCATTGCCCGACTGGCAGATCGCTACAGCCGACGACGTATTATCAGTGTAGCTATGGCATTGTGGAGTCTTATGACTGCTGCGTGCGGTATGGTGCAATCGTTTGCCCAGTTCTTCCTTGCCAGAGTATTGGTGGGTGTCGGGGAGGCGGGTGCTACACCTCCGAGTCATTCGTTGTTGTCGGACTACTATCCAATTAGCAAGCGTGCCAGAGCCATTGCGATTTTTTCACTGGGTGCTCCAATCGGGCTGATGGTCGGTTTTATTTTTGGTGGCTGGATGGCTGAGTATCATAGCTGGCGCTATGCCTTGTTTGCACTGGGTATCCCGGGTTTGATTTTCTCGGGTCTGATTCTATTCACCCTCAAAGAGCCTCCGCGTGGTCAGTTTGACGATGTTGAGGTGGCCAACGAAATTTTGCCGTTTGGCACAGTGCTCTCCAAGCTCATCAAATCTCCGGCGTTTGTACACATGGCTTTTGCTACCGGTTTATATACGGTGGTATGGCTGGGCTTGATTTTATGGCTGCCATCCTATTTTAAAAGGTCTTTTGAAATGGAGATGGGGAGCATCGGTTTGTGGCTTGCTTTGTTTATTGGTCTGCCTCAGATTTTTGGCATGCTCTTGAGTGGCGTACTAACTGACCGACTTATCCCTAAAGATATTCGCTGGTATCCATGGATACCAGCCGTAGGAATATTAATTGGTATGCCATTGATGGCATACGGAGTGTTCTCATCTAATCCAGTAGTAGCGCTAGTGTTCTTAAGTTTAGCCTTCATGATTAGTGTGATGCAGGGTCCCGCATCGTTTGCTGGAATTCAGGGTTTGACCCAGCCACGAATGCGAGCGATGGCCGCGGCTCTATTTCTACTGATTACCAATTTGGTTGGAGGTTTGGTGGGTCCATTTGCAATTGGCTGGTTGAGTGATTTTTTCCAGGCTCAATACGGTGATGATTCATTGCGCTATGCCTTGTTGGTAGTGGTGGTAGTTTTTAATACCTGGTCTGCAGTACATTATTACTTGTCAGGTCGAACCTACGCTGAAGAATTTGTCGGGCAGTAAAATCCGAGCGCTATAAACACTCAGGCAATAAAAAAGGCGGTGATATCACCGCCTTTTCTTTTACTGCTTGTAGTTCAGTTAGCTATTTTTTCTTTGCCTTACTGAATTTAGTATCGCCGCCTTTGGCTAGGGTCTTGGCTTGCTTAATCCAGTTCTCTCGTCCAATGCGACCCTTGAAACTCAGGTAGTCATCAACCCAGTCAACGTTAGTCTTGTTGAAACCGGCGATTTGCTTGTAGTAGTAGATACCTAACTTGTTTAGTGTCTTTTCAAGCTTGGGTCCAACACCACTAATCATTTGCAGGTTATCCTTCTTACGTCCTTTGGCAAGCTTCATTGCTTTAGGTTTACCGGCGGCAGCAGGCTTGCGCGCGACAGTCTTTTTCTTGACTACTTTACGGGTTACCTTTTTAGGTGTGGCCTTCTTACGAACTACTTTTTTACGAGTAGCTTTTTTGGGTGCCGCTTTCTTCTTAACGACTTTCTTTTTAGCTGTCTTTCGTGTGGCCTTTTTTCGCACTACCTTTTTCTTCGCAGCCTTCTTCTTCACAGTTCGCTTTTGGGTGCCTTGCGGCTTGCCACCTTTAGCCAGTTTGGCTGCCTGGCGTATCCAGTCCTCTCGCTCGATTCTGCCCGAGAAACTCAGCTTTTCATTTACTTCGGCAACGCGCTTCTTGGAGAATTTTGCGATTTGCTCGAAGCGATAGATACCGAGTTTGTTCAGCGTCTTCTGCAATTTAGGGCCGATGCCACTAATCAGTTGCAAGTTATCTTTACGGGTAGTTCTCTTGGCCACTTTCCTCGGGGCTTTCTTCTTCACTACCTTTTTCTTAACCACCTTCTTTTTCACAACCTTCTTTGGCTTGGGTGTGGCTTTAGGCTTTTTACGCAGCTGTGCCAGTTGTCCACGCAAATCAGCGTACTTCTGCTGCCATTCACTACGACCATAGACCGCAGTGGTTACTTTGCGTTTGGTGTCGTTCAAGCTCTTCTGATACTTGACTAGTGTGCTGCTTAGCTCGCGCTCTTTGGTCATTGCATCTTTCAGTTTCTTGGCATAACTATCAGAATCTTTTTCGATTCTGGATAATTTTTTCTGTGCGGTTTCGTAACGACGAGTGGCATCGTTAAGCTCACGGTTCAATCGAGTGCGTTCCAGATTCCACTCTCTTGAGCCTGACTGTGCTTTTTTAGCGTCACTGTTAGCTTGTTCCCACTTGGACTTCCAGCTAGCTGCATTTTTAGCACTCTTGTCTTCTGCAGACTGGAGTTTGAGCTGCCAGCTGTTGTTGGCTTTCGCCGTGGCTTCGTCTGCTGCAGCTTTTGCTCGTATCTTCCAGTCGTTAGCGGCTTTTTTGTTATCGTCCTGAGCAGCTTGAAGTTTTAATCTCCAGTCAGCAGCGGTTTTCTTGTTCTCTTCCTGAGCAGTTTGCAGCTTAAGTCGCCAATCGTTGGCGGTATTCTTACTGGCTTCATCAGCAGCTTCTGCTTTTTGTTTCCAGTTAGCCAAATCACGTTCAAGTCGCTGATACTTGCTTTCGCTGTCTTTTAGCTTCTTATCCAACTGATCGCGTTCACCATTTAGTGATTTGTACTTCATCTCCATGCTGGCATAGCGAGAGGTATAGTCTTTAAGTTGAGTGTTTAGTTTTTCACTGTCGCCGGTTGAAGTTTTCCACTGACCTTCCATCTTGCTGTACTTAGTGTTCCAGTCTTTTAGCTCGTTAGAGTATCGTGCGTCATTGGTCTTGATTTGCCCTTCCAGTTTCACTTTTTCTTCTGACAGCGCTTTGTTACGGCTTTCCATCAATTCAAGCTTGGGCTGCATGTCTTTGGCTTTGGTTTCAGCCTTCTGCCATGAAATATTTACGTCGCCGTATTTTTTGTCGAGAGTTTTGTGTTCTGAATCAAGCGTGCTGTACTTGCCAGACCAGTCTTTTACCTGACCAGTAAGATCATCCCGTTCTTTGGTGACAGCGTTGTATTTGCCTTCCAGCGTGCTGTACTTGCCGCTCCAGTCTTTTACCTGCCCAGCCAGATCATCACGCTCTTTGGTGGCATCATTGTATTTACCTTCAAGGGTGCTATAGCGACCCGACCAGTCTTTGATTTGGCCATTCAGGTCATCGCGTTCTTTACTAACGGTGTTGTACTTGCCTTCCAGTGCGCTGTACTTTCCGGTCCAGTCTTTAACCTGGCCATTCAGATCATCACGCTCTTTAGTAGCAGAGTTGTAATTACCTTCCAATGTACTGTACTTGCCAGACCAGTCTTTTACCTGACCGCTCAAGTCATCTCGTTCACCAGTTAAGGTGTTGTACTTTCCAGTCCAGTCTTTTACTTGACCGGTAAGATCATCACGTTCTTTAACGGTAGTGTTGAATTTACTGGTCCAGTTTTTAACTGAGCTGTCGAGTTCGATGTTTTTCTTGTTCAAGCCATCGTAGTCGCCGCGCAGTTTGGCAAAATCGGTATCTACAATTTCCTTTTCTTTAAACAGACCTGAGTACTTAGTCTCGGAGTCGGTCAGGCGGGTGCTTAAATT
Source organism: uncultured Thiotrichales bacterium (assembly GCA_938041655.1). Classification (GTDB taxonomy): domain Bacteria; phylum Pseudomonadota; class Gammaproteobacteria; order CAZUMV01; family CAZUMV01; genus CALIRD01. Next base: position 3,999 of record CALISW010000224.1, read on the forward strand.
TTTGCTTTCTATGGCTAAATCATCACGTTCTTTAGAAGTACGTGTGTATTTACCGCTAAAATCATCACGCTCACCGCGTAAGCGCTTGATCAAGCCACTTCGTAATAACCAACCTATAAGTGTGCCGATCAGTGCCGCTAAGATCAGGCACAACAAAATTGATGAAATCAAACTGGACATGGTATATCTCCTTAAGTTTTATCACCGTCGAGGCTTAAGTCGCCCGGGCCGTGGGCATACCGACAGTAACAATCGTAATTTATAGCTTTGTGGCCAACTCTGTTGTGTAGCTTCAGGGTTATATTTAGTGCTTGTACAACAGAGATTAACCCACCGATATTCTCATGTCTGTTTACTATTGTAAAATCAAAATATCAGTTTAAATCAGACACTTGTCGGATAGTCAATTCACGCCATAAGTGTTCTGTACAGCGGCGATGTTAACGATTAAAGTCACAGCTAATATCAGGAGAGTTATATATGTTGTGTGGCCGTTTGCTAACGGTGCATCGTTGGCTTGCTTTGTTGGCATGTTTGCCACTATTGATAGTGTTGATCAGTGGTGCTGGGCTGTCATTCGTGAACGAATTTGATCGGGCTATGCATCCTTCACTATTAAGCGTTGCGGCCAGCAATCCGCTCGATATTGAGCGGATTAGTACCCTTATAGAGTCGCAATTAGAGACGATAGATGCTGATTTAAGCGCTATTCGTTATCCGGCATCATCTTATGATCCGATTCGTTTACAGCTGTCAGCGGCTGATAATCAGTGGTTGCGCTATATAAACCCACACACTGGCAAGCTTTTGGGTGAGAGAAACGTGGCACAAGACTGGAGTGCACGGTTACTCAGGTTACATATGCACGTGTTAGAGGTGGGCTTTGGTAGTGTGGTGACATTAATAGGTACTGTTGTGTTAATTGTAATGTTGGGATTGGGGTTGTCTCTGTTGAGAAGCAAGTCTGCCTGGAAAGTCAGCGGTTGGCATGCCTGGCTGGGGTTATGTTCCTCTCCGGTTCTGCTGTTGATCTGCGTTTCTGGCCTGATCTCGTTAACTGGTGTCAGCACAATTTCTTTTACTGATCGTGTAAAGCCGGCGCTGGTTGCTAATCAGAGTGATTTAATCCTGCTCAATCATGCTGAAATGATAAAAGCCTGTGCAAATAGGCCGTCAGAGTTGATCGCCTCTGTTATTGGAGCAACACTTTGTTGTGCAAATGGTGATAAGTGGTTGTTTTCAAGTGAAGCAGGAGAGTTGACAGTCGAGCAGTCGAGTGGGAATCAAGCGTTGTTGTGGAATATTCACAGTGGTGAGTGGGCGGGTTTGTCTGGCCGTGCCTTCTGGATGTGGTCGGTACTCGGGGTTTTGTATCTAGTGTATTCCGGCTTGAGAGACTGGTATCAGAAGGTACGCAGGAGTAATGCATGAGTACCGAGCGTAAGCTACGTGCATTTCAGCGTATGGCGTGGGTGACATTGCTCGCGATTCTTTTTCTCATCTGGGTCGGCGCTATGGTCAGAGCTACAGACTCTGGCATGGGTTGTCCGGATTGGCCTACTTGCTTCGGTCGCTGGGTGCCGCCCACTGATGTCAGTCAGTTGCCGCCTGACTATAAAGAGATCTATGCTGATCATGGTTATGCCGAGAATGACTTTGACCCACGCAAGACCTGGATTGAGTACACCAATCGTCTCACCGGGACCAGTATCGGATTATTGATCTTTATTACCCTGATTCTGGCTTGGCGCATCCGCCAACAGCACCAACAAGTGCTGAAAATGACCTTTCTGACCTTTATTGCTGTGGGCTTGAATGGCTGGTTGGGTTCGATCGTGGTTAAAAGTAATTTGCACCCGGCGGTTATTACCACACATATGTTGTTGTCTTTCGCGGCTATCGGTTGCTTGATCGCCGCCATCGCCGCTGCCATGAAGTCTAAACAGTCCTATTTCTCCAATACAGCCCTCAAGCCACTAATTGTGATCGCTATGGTAATCACCGTAATTCAGGTCACGCTCGGGGCACAGGTACGCGAGGGTGTGGATCAAATAGCGGCCCTCGCTGATGATTTCTATGCCCGTGAAGGCTGGGTTGAGCAGTTGGGTGGAGTTTTCGTCTGGCACCGGCTATTTGCTACCGTGGTGCTGATTGTGAATGCCTGGTTGGTATGGCGTCTGTTACAGCAACCTACCGTTCATCGGATTCAGCGCCGTATAGCCTGGCTGATATTGCTCATCTTACTGTTCATTCTTACCGTTGGTCTGGTGATGATGCTCTTTTCTATCCCACCTTTGGCTCAACCAGTACATCTTTTCCTTGTTGTCTGTCTTTTTTCTGTGCAGGTGTTCACATTTTGTCTGCAGCCAGTCACCGACTAGTGGTCATCTTACACAGATAAGTGGTACTTTAATTCCAGACGGACGGTACTCTACTACCGATCAAAGGCAGACATAATGTGACCAACACAGCCTTTAGATGAAAGAAGAACTTAAACGGCCTCACAGTTTTAGCAAGAATTAAAGCCACTGCCAAAACTGTATAACGAACACAAGGTGAATTAAAGATGATTAAAATCAGTCACTTAAATACAGTAAGCCCCACCAAGACTCTGCTAATGAGCTTGT
>CALISW010000225.1 GCA_938041655.1 uncultured Thiotrichales bacterium
GCAACCGGAATAGTGCCGCCCAGCGCAAACAGGATCAGCAGGCCGGCGCTGCCGAGCATATATTTAAGCAGCGTGCTCAAGAGGATTGCCCATAGGCTTTGGGTACGGTGTAGTGATCAATTAGTGGTGCTGCCATATTCATTAATAGTACGCCAAAAGCGATGCCATCCGGATAACCGCCCCAGCCACGAATGATGTAAGCGATCGCCCCAACCCCGGCGGCAAAGATTACTCGCCCTTTGGTTGAGGAGCAGCCCGAGACCGGGTCTGTAGCGATGAAGAAAGCGCCAAGGATGCAGCCGGTGGTAATAATGTGGAAAGTGGGAGGCGCAAAGTGATCCGGCATCGCCAGCGTGAACACAGATGCCATCACACCCATGCCAGCGATTAACGCCACCGGTGTTTGCCAGGGAATGATTTTGAGATAAACCAGATAGAGACCACCAAGTGCATATAAGCCCGCAATCCATTCCCAGCCGGCCCCGGCAAGAGTGCCGAACAACGCGGTCGAACGTATCTCGCCCAGTGTTTTGCTTAAGCCGAGTTCAGTCTTCAAGGTATCCAGCGGTGTCGCCATTGAGACCGCGTCAATAGTCAGATCAGCACCAGCAAAGACGACGCCCAGGGTGTTCGCCAGTGACGGTAGTGCTTCGACCATATGAGATGGCGCCAGCCATTGGGTCATTTGTAAGGGGTAGGCGATTAATAACACCACGTAGCCGACCATCGCCGGGTTAAAGGGGTTGTTACCAATACCACCATAAAAATGTTTGGCGACGATAATGGCAAAACAACAACCGATCAGCAGCATCCACCAGGGCATCATTGGGGGTAATGAGATAGCGAGTAGCCAGGCAGTGACTACTGCGCTGTAATCTGACAGTGCGATTTTGACAGAGCGCTGGCGCAGTTTTATGGCCAGTATTTCAAAACCGAGGCAGAAGATTGTCGCCAGGATGAGATTGGTGAGCACCCCCCAGCCAAAGATCCAGCTCATTAACAAGGTACCCGGTATCAAGGCGTACAAAACCTGGCGCATGACCGAACCTATGGATTTATTGCTATTGCCGGGGATGAGTTTTGCTTGCGTGGTCTCAGTCATTAGTCTTTTCTTTTTTAGCTTTTACCCGCGCCAGTGCCGCCGCGATTTCATCTTGCTTATTATCTTGCGTACCTTCTTGTTGGGCAGCTTTAGCTTCTTCTCGCTCTTTCAGTTTTTTGAGTTTGGCGGCACGCAAGGCCGCTTTCTCTTCGGCTTTACGCTCCAGTCTTTGTTCGCGTTGTTCAAAGCGAATACGGGCGCGGTCTGAGCGAATGCGTTCACTCTTGATGTTGTTGGCTTCAAACTTGGCGTGGCGATAATAATCCACCAGTGGAATATTGCTGGGACAAACATAGTCACAACAGCCACATTCAATACAATCGAATAGTCCATGATCCTCGGCTTTTTCAAATTCGGTGGCCCGTGTGAACCAGTACAATTGTTGCGGCAGTAATTTTGCGGGACAGACGCGCACACAGTCACCGCAACGGATACAAGGCTGCTCAGCATGTTGTGGTTGTGCGGCTTCTGCCAGAATGCAGTTGGTGATTTTGACGACCGGGCTGCTTGTGTCTTTTACAGGTATTCCCATCAGTGGGCCACCCATGCGTAATTGCTGGTACACCTTGTGATCGGTCTCGGCGAAATCCAGCAGCTTACTAATTGGAGTTCCAAGGCGGGTTAGATAGTTGCCCGGTTTTTTCACCCCGGCTCCGGTAACGGTTATGATGCGTTCGGTCAATGCCAACCCTTGATGCAATGCATCATAGCTGGCAGTAGCCGTGGCGGTGTTGACACACACGACCCCCAAATCGGCTGGTAGGCCTCCGCTGGGCACTTCTTTACCGGTGAGCAACTGAATCAGTTGTTTTTCACCACCGCTGGGATAAATAGTGGGCACGATCACAATCTTTCCTCTCTCAGCATTGCTCGCTGCTGCTTGCATTGCCTTGATAGCTTCCGGTTTGTTGTCTTCAATCCCAATCAGCACTTCTTTCGCTGATACGATAGATGCCAGTGTTTCGGCACCATTGATAACCCTTGAGGCTTGTTCTTGCATCAACATATCATCGCAGGTGATATAGGGTTCGCATTCAACGGCATTGATAATCAAGGTGTCGATGCTTTTATCGGTAGCTACTTTTATCGCGGTTGGAAAGCCGGCGCCACCCAATCCCACTATCCCGCATTCTCTGAGTCTGTCCAAACATTCTTGTTTGTTGTCTGCGGATGGTTTAAGTGCAGCTAATGGTTCTATGCTCTTATCATTGCCATCAGTCTCAATGCTGATGCAATCGAGAAGTTGTCCAGAACGATTTACCACAGCGTGCATTTCGATAGCGCGGACAGTTCCCGAGCTGCTGGCATGAATAGCGGGTGTCATGCTGTTCGATGAGGTGGTCAATGCTTGTCCGCGCAATACGTGCTCACCTACTGTTGCTGTTACTTCACTGTTATGCGGAACAGGAATATGTAAATACTGCGGTACCGGTATACTCGCGATCGGTGTTTGGGTAGAAACTTGTTTGTGCCCGTCCAGGTGCAAGCCGCCATGAAACGGAGTTATTTTTTGGTTGCTGCTACTCATGATGGGTTCGCGCCAGTAACCGGCCCGCCAGGTAGTGGCGGATGCCAGATCGCGGCCGCGGTCGGTCTTGGGATAATGTCTATGCAGTCAACCGGGCAGGGCGGTATGCACAAGTTACAACCAGTGCATTCTTTTTCGATGACAGTGTGTATTTGTTTGGCACCACCAATGATCGCGTCAACCGGGCAGGCCTGAATGCAAAGGGTGCAGCCGATACAAATATCTTCCTGCACAATAACTACTGTCGGAATATCTTCATGCGTGCCATGGTCATCGTTAAGGGGCTTGGCTTCAACGCCGAGTAAATCGGACAGGGCTACAATAGTGACTTCGCCGCCAGGCGGGCATTGATTGATGTCGGCTTCGCCATTGGCGATAGCAGTCGCGTAAGGACGACAACCGGGATAGGTGCATTGACCACATTGTGTTTGTGGCAACAAGGCATCGATTTGGTCGATGACGGGGTCGCCTTCGACTTTAAATTTTAGCGCTGTAAAGCCTAGCAGGAGACCAAATATTCCCGCCAGAGAAACCAGAGCGATAACCGCAACCAGCATGCCAGTGTCCTCGATTGAGGCACCATTATCACTTACCTGTTGTCAGGTTTAAAGGTCTGGTTTTAGCTGTGCCGCTGACGGTACTTTCATTTCCAGGGTTTCGACCAACTCATCATAAGCCGGTGTCTTGCCATTAAGAAATCCAGCCTTTTCTTTTTTACCCTTTTTTTCCAGAGAGCGCGCATTGATTTTGACACTCGTGCCATCCTTTAACCGCACCACGGTACTGGGTGAGATGCCGGAGTTGGCCATCATATTCTGAATTTTATCAGACGTTGGTTTCCAGCTGTCGAGCTGTTCTACATCTTTCCAGCCGTAGGTTTTTTTGTTGGTCACGAAGCCGTCTTCAAGAATAGTAAACAGTGGCTCGAAGAAAAAATTGAGATGGCGATGACCGTATACAGTTTTCATCATATTTAATTTGAACATTTAACATTACCCTTTAATTAACCCGGTGAAGCCCATAAAAGCGAGCGACATTAAACCTGCGGTGATCAGGGCGATAGCGTTTCCTTTAATTAACGCTGGTACATCTGCTGCG
>CALISW010000226.1 GCA_938041655.1 uncultured Thiotrichales bacterium
GTACGTTTGTAAGCTGCGGCAAGCCCTTGACTGCGCTCACTGATCGCATCCAATTCACCCACCAGACTATCCAATAATTCATCAAGGTCATCTATGGTTTGCTTGACCTCTTTACGATTGAGCATCGGCAACCAGGCCATGCGTGAACCTTGTTGACCCAAAGCGTAACGAAACCTGGCTACCGCTGCCGGCAATGAAGTTGCGAGTTGAGTTAAATCCAACATATCCGGTGCCGACTCAATGATTTCGGCTTTTACATCTTTAGCGAGCTCATTTAACTGACGACTGGAAAAACTCTTGCCGAAGAAGATGGATGCGACTTCGGGTAAACGATGCGCTTCATCAATAATGATGGTATCTGCTTGGGGCAATAACTCGGCAAAGCCGGTTTCACGCAAGGTTAAATCCGCACAAAAGAGATGATGATTAATCACGACCACATCAGCTGCCTGAGCCGCTTGTCGTGCTTTGACTACAAAACATTTTGAATAATCAGAGCACTCCTGACCTATACAATTGTCAACAGTAGAAGTGACGCTAGGCCAGACACGGTGATCCTCTGGCAAGATTTTAAACTCGGCAATATCACCGGTAGGTGTATCACTAGACCATGCATCGATAGTTTTAATCTGGATGAAATTCTCATGCGCATTATTCGCCATGGACTGTTTGGCCTGACGTAGTCGATGCAAACACAAATAGTTGGCGCGACCTTTTAGCATCACGCACTGCAAATCCATACTGATCGCTTTTTCCAGCGCCGGCAAATCTTTATGAAACAGTTGATCTTGTAATTGTTTGGTGCCGGTAGAAATTATCGCTTTACCATTAGCCAGAAGTATTGGAGCCAGGTAGGCAAAGGTTTTACCGATACCTGTTCCCGCCTCAGCAACAAGGGTGTCCTGGTTAACGATAACCTCTTCAATAGTGCGCGCTAGATCAATTTGATCTTCACGAGGTTGATAACCGGATAATGTTTCTGCGAGTGGACCATTCTCACCAAGTGCCTCGGCGGCACTGATATATTTAACGCTGATAGCGATCTGCCTCCAGCCTGGCCAACTGACTGGCTTTAGCATCACCCAGCAGCTCATGAGCTTTGGCTATCATGAGCCAGTTATCTCTGATGAGTTGAAATATTCCCTGCCCTAAACTGGTGGACTTTTTAGCCACCTCAATTGCTTGCTGGAATAACCCTTGTTGCATCCGAATCTGTGCCAGCCGCTGCCACAATGCCGCGTCTTGAGGTGCAATTCGCATGCCACGTTCGACACTGGACGCTGCACCCGGCAAATCGCCTTGCTGTTGTAATAAGTAAGATCTATCTAACAAGGCCACTACTGCAGGATGTTGTTTTACCTGACGGTTCTCACCTGCTGTCGGGCCATGAAAAACATCGGTCTGCCGTGGCGGGATGGCTACTGGCGAGGCAGGCTGAGGAATGTTCGTGGGAATTGATTCAGCTTGGGGCGAAACCGGTTCAGGCACAGTAGACACACTTGGCCTGGTTGTCGGTTGTTGAACTTGGGTAGTGCCATAACAGCCTGAAAACAAAACAACACATGCTGAAAGCATTAAAACCAGTCTTAATTGATCAAGTCTCTTAACCACTGAAAACCACGCAATGTTTGTTGTTCATTTCTCTCTCTGTCATCTACACAATTTCTGGCGAGTGCAGGCTCTGTGCCTTTGATAAATGGTAACCACTGCGTGCCAGGGCAACGTGGATCTGCCAGTGTGCCCGAAGTGATATCCGTTAGCTGCCATTCTACGCTATTCGGCTGCACAGGTTGAAGCGCTCTGGTGGAGATATTATTCATTATTTCAGCCCAAACCAGCATTGCTCCACTGGAACCAGTTAATCCCGTTGGCTGATTATCATCTCTTCCCACCCAGCTTATGATTACATGTTCACCACTAAAGCCGGCAAACCAACTATCACGTAATTGGTCAGTGGTGCCAGTTTTACCTGCCACAGACAAATTATCAGGCAATAGTTGTTGTAGCCTTCTAGCAGTACCAGAGACAGTCACTTCATGCATAGCCGCTACCACCAAATAATCAAGCTCGGTGGAAATGACTTGCTCCAGATTCAATGGATAACGGGTCAATACTTCCCCAGACGGATTCACCACCTGCAAAATTGAACGCAATGGAGTTCGGTAACCGTTTGCCGCCAGGGTTTGATACATCTGGGCGACTTCTATAGGAGGCAATTCTACCGACCCAAGCAAGATTGAGGGATAACTATTGATTTCACTTTGGGCCCCGGTAAGCTGCAAGGTTTTTCTGACATTCTTTACACCCACCTCCATACCTAATCGAGCCGTCGGCACGTTATAGGAATGTACCAGCGCATCTATCATCCTGACTGCACCGCGAAACTCGCCATCATAATTTTGAGGCTGCCAGTCACCGCTACGTTGTTCAACGACTAATGGGGTATCGGCGATGATACTAGCCAGAGTCATGCCTCGCTTTTGTAAAGCCGTTAAAAACACCATGGGCTTGACCAGTGAACCAATAGGACGACGCGTTTCCAGTGCGCGATTGAAACCCGGGTAACGCGGATCTCTGCCGCCAATCACTGCTAGTACTTCACCCTGATCAACACTGGTTACCACGGTCGCCGTTTCGAGAGTACCCGTTGGCAGACCCAGATCTTTTTCCCTCTGATCCAGCACGTCAATAGAAGAGTTTTCAGCTGCCATCTGCACGATCGGGTCAAGTGTGGTAAAAATAACCAGACCCTCACTGCGCAAATCCTCTTCTTTGTAATCTCGCTTGAGCTGTTCTCGCACCAGCTGCAGAAACCCTGGAAAAGCACTAACACCAACCGGAGCTTTGGGTGTTACGCCTAGTTGCTTTAGTTTTAAATCAGTCACCAACTCAGAGGCAATTTGACCCTGACTCTCAAGTGAATCCAACACCAGATTGCGCCGCTCCAAAGCGCGCTCCGGGTTACGTCGCGGCTCATACCACGAGGCGCCCTTGACCAGTGCCACCAATAAAGCTATTTGATCTGCTTGCAGCTCATGCAAGGGACGTTGAAAATAAAAATAGCTCGCCAGGCCAAAACCGTGTATCGCTCGATTACCTTGCTGCCCCAGGAATATCTCATTCATATATACCGACAGGATTTCGTCTTTACTGTAATGCCACTCTAAAATCCACGCCATCAATGCTTCATTGAATTTCCGCTTATATTTTCTCTCGGACGTCAGGTAAAAATTCTTAACCAATTGCTGGGTAAGCGTACTGCCACCCTGGACTGTTCGCCCTGCCCGAATGTTTGCCAGTAGCGCCCGCAAGATCGAGGTAAAACGAACACCGTTATGTTCATAGAACTCACGGTCTTCTACTGTCAACAATGCTTGCACCAATAACTCAGGCACTTCGTGACGCTGCACCAGCACTCGATCCTCATTATTCTTGGGATAAATATTGGCAATCAAGGCAGGCTCCATACGAATCAAATCCAGCGCTTTCGATTTTCTTATGTGCTGCAATCTACTGACAGCTTTCTGATTAAAACTGACGGTTAGATGAGTAGACTCCTGAGCTTCGTCTGGAAATGGAAAGGCGCGTAGATACACCTCGACACTATCTTTGGCAATACGATACTCACCCGGCTGGGTCACTTCCTTTTGCTCGCGATAGCCCAGTAACGCCAACTCATCTTTGAATTGCTCCAGACTGACCTGTTTGCCAACATAGAGATCCTGTGGTCGAGCATAGACACGAGCGGGTAGCTCCCAGCGTCGTCCTTCAAACTGGGTTGTAACATGCTCATTGAGTGAGCGTACATGGAAGAATAACCAGATGGCGAACAACACCAGACAAAAGAAAATTACACCCGCACCGATAGTAATAATTTTTCGCCAGGGCCAGGCTCTAATACCGGTAAGCTTTTTCTTCTTGATAGATTTACGTCTGGATTTTTTTTGTGTTTTTTTCTTAGCCATACTGCTCAATTTCTGGAATACACGACTTTAGCCGTGAATGACATGATAACTGATTCAAAGCCCCTATTTTGTAATGTTAACAACTGAAATAACGTTGATTGTCGGTAAATTTACACTTGAATTAGCTGCAACTTATGCCGAGTCTGATAATCTCAGTACTAAGAAGAATAGACTTGGAGTCACAATGATGAAATATGGAATTATTCCACTCGTTAGCCTTTTACTGATCCTAGGTACTGTACCGGTATGGTCTGACACTGAAATGAAAGTCACTACCACTCAAAGTGGCGCACCAAATAGTTTATATATCAGTAACGGCAAAGTGTACACCGCTGCTGAAGGTCATAAAATTATTATTGATCCTTATCAGCAATCGATGACCATGATGAATGTAGAGCAAAAAGAATACATGCTCATTGATGAAGCTTTCATCGATGAAATCAGCGGCATGATGTCGATGATGCAGGACATGATGTCACAATTGCCACCCGGTATGCTGGAACAACTCCCCCCTGAACAACGCGAACAAATTCTGGCGCAAATGGGCGGCGGTAAAGGTGCAAAGCAGGCAGATATATCTGCCAAGCCTGTAATCAAGAATACCGGTAAGAGCAGAAAGATCAACGGTATAGCGTGTGATGACTATACAATCACCAATAGTGATGGTGAGCAGATCAAGGCCTGTGTCGCGAGCCAGGGTGCCGCTAAAATGAATAAGGAAGACTACGAAACGCTCACACAAGTCGGTAAATTTGGAATGGCGTTCGTAGAAAAAATAAGCGCTGCCATGCCTAATATGACCGAAGATTTAGATATCAGTGCCATGACAGGCTTTGACCTGCCTGGAGTCCCGATGGAAGTGATCAGTGATGACGTCAAAACCACGATTTCATCGATCACTGAAAAAACCATAGACCTATCCAGCTATGACCTGAGTGGTTACAAACAAACCCAAATGCCCCAGATGATGGGACAATAACTCTTACATTACTCACAAGGATGAACCATGTTTAAGAAACTAGCCATCGTACTTATTATCGCTCCGCTCTGGTTGAGTGGCTGTGCGACTAATGCTGTGACCGGAAAAAATGAATTCAGATTTCCCGGTGCCGGTGCACAAGCCGTAGCTCAGGGTAAAGCTCAATATGCCCCAATGCGACAATCGCAAGGCGGCGATTACACTATTGATCGCGAGCTCACTGAATACGTTAATCAAATCGGACAACGTCTGGCACAAGCGAGCCGTGAGCAGAACGGTGTGAACTATCAATATGAGTTCAAAGTGATCAACAACTCTGTACCCAATGCCTGGGCCTTACCGGGTGGAAAAATTGCACTCAACCGCGGTTTGCTGACAGAGATGAATAGTGAGGCAGAATTGGCTGCAGTAATCGGTCATGAAATTGTGCATGCGGCGGCAGAACACTCTGCGAGCCAAATGTCCAAAGGCATGTTGTTACAAGGCGCCATGATCGCCACACAAATTGGCACTGCTGGTAGTGACTATGCACAGCTCGCACAACTGGGTGCGAATGTTGGTGGTCAAATGGTGATGGCGAAATTTGGTCGTAATGCTGAATTGGAATCTGATCAATACGGTATGAACTATATGTCACGTGCCGGTTATGACCCACAGGGCGCGGTAGAATTGCAAAAGACCTTTGTGCGGCTATCAGAAGGACGCAACAGTGACTGGTTAAGTGGTCTGTTTGCCAGCCACCCTCCATCACAGGAACGTGTCAATCGCAACATTCAAACAGCAGCCAGTTTACCCGCAGGCGGTAATATGGGTGTGGTCGAGTTCCAGAACAAACTTGCCAACCTGAAACGTCGCAAACCAGCTTACGATGCCTATGATGAAGGTCGTAAAGCACTCGCTCAGGGCGACTTGAATAACGCGAGCTCTTATGCCGCAAACGCAATCAACCTGGAACCCAGAGAAAGTCATTTTCATGCTTTAAAAGGTGACATAGAGATTAAGAAGAAGAATTATCCGGCGGCACGCTCACACTTTGATCAAGCCATACAACTCAATCAAAACTTTTTCTATAATCATTTGCAACGCGGCCTGATTAACAATGAAACAGGTAACGTTGCTCAGGCGAAACAGGACTTACAAAACAGCATTCAGCTACTGCCCTCTATGCCAGCGTATTATTATCTAGGCAATATCGCGAAACAGGAACGTGACTACAACACCGCTAAAAAATACTACGCACAGGTTGCGCAGCGTGCAGGAAATTCAGAAATTGGTCAGGCCGCTTATGGCTCACTAGTTGAGCTGGACTTACAGGATAATCCCCAAAACTATATTCAGGTACGAACTGGTATTAGCAACGGTCAATTAATGGCTGAAATAACCAACACCACGCCAAAAGATGTTGCTGGTTTACAGATAATGATGCAATACACTGATGCACGTGGCCAGGTTCAGCAAGGCAGCAAAGCTTTACAAGGGGTACTGGGTGCCAGAAGTAAACAGATGGTGAGTCTTGGTATACAAAACCCGACTGAACAGATGGTTCGTAGTTTTAAAGCACAAGTTGTTCGCGCACAGCTGGCGGGAAACAGACTTCGTTAAGTTATAGGTGACAATAAGTTGTAAAACGATGCCGTTTACTGAAGCTCAGTAAACGGCATTTTTATTTGCTGGCGGGATAAAACCAAGCAACCAGCCCGCCGGCGACGGCGCCGAATAGATGCCCATCCCATGAGACTCCTTTTTGCATAGGAGAAACGCCGGTTAATAAGGTTGTGCCATATATAAATGCGACCAGCAGACTTAGTAATATATTTACAAAACTCTTGGTTTTGATGCCATGCACTATCAGATATGCCGCCAAGCCAAACACTAACAAACTCGCGCCGATGTGATTGGCCCCTCGCCCAAAGCACCACAACAATAAACCACCCAACAAGCTGATCGAGACGATAATGCCAAGGCTATTTTTTCGGGTACCAGCTAAAAGTGTTAGCAGCACGACTAGTGGAACAGTATTGCTAATGATGTGCTTCCAACCACCATGCAGGAATGGCATAGCCACAATTCCAGGCACGCCTCCAAGAGACCGAGGGCGCAAACCCAGCATTTGTGAGAGGGGTAATAACTGATCTACTAAAAATAATACCCAGATAGCCGCCACAAACAGAACGATGTTTTGCAGGATGGTAGTTGGTGTATACGTATTGTTAGTCATAATATTGCCCCTATTGAAAAATCAAAAGTAACTCGACACTGCCTACAAATCAAGCAACACCATGCTCTCGAGTCGCTGTGAATTCGACTCCATCCCACTTTTCTTGTGCCATTTGTAAATTAACTCGCGTTGGCGCGATGTAAACCAACTCGTTAGAATGATCCAGCGCTAGATTGGCCGCTGCTTTTTCTTTGAACTGCTGCATGAGTTTTTCATCATCAGTATCCACCCAACGAGCTGTGGCAACATTGACTTGCTCGAACTGGCACTCTACTTTGTACTCAGTCTGCAGTCTATGCGCCACTACATCAAACTGCAGCACACCTACAGCACCCAGAATCAGATCATTATTATTCAGAGGCCTGAATAACTGGGTAGCACCCTCTTCGCATAATTGCTGCAAGCCTTTTTGCAGCGCCTTCATTTTAAGGGGATCTTTTAACTGCGCCCGTCGAAATAACTCCGGTGCAAAATTAGGTATTCCGGCAAACTGTAATTTTTCACCCTGAGTGAAGGTATCGCCAATTCTGATAGTGCCATGGTTATGCAGGCCAACAATATCTCCGGCGTATGCTTCTTCGACGTGATCACGGTCACCCGCCATGAACGTCAACGCATCACTAATCTTGACCTCTTTATCGATGCGCTTGTGATACACCTTCATGCCTTTGGAAAAACTACCGGAGCAAATACGCAGAAAGGCAATTCGGTCACGGTGCTGTGGGTCCATATTGGCCTGAATCTTAAACACGAAACCGGTAAATTTATCTTCTTCCGGGCGAACTTCACGCTCATCAGTTTGACGCGGCAAAGGCTCGGGCGCATTTACTACAAAGTCATCCAGCAACTCACTGACACCAAAATTGTTCAGCGCCGAACCAAAATAAACCGGCGTTTGTTCTCCGCGCAAATAGGCGTCCTTGTCAAAACTGTGGCTGGCACCTGTGACCAGCTCTATCTCTTCGCGCAGTTCGGCTGCCATATCACCCAATAACTCATCAAGTCTCGGGTTATCTAAACCTTCTATTAACTCACCATCACTAATTTTGTCGCCATGAGATGGGCTAAATAAGCGCACGCTATCATTAACGATGTGATAAACACCTTTTAAGCGTTTACCCATACCGATGGGCCAAGTGATCGGCGCACATTGTATGGATAAAACATCCTCAATCTCATCAAGCAAATCAATCGGCTCTTGTCCTTCGCGGTCGAGCTTGTTGATAAAGGTCATGATGGGTGTATCGCGCAGACGACACACCTCCATTAGTTTAATGGTGCGTTCCTCTACGCCTTTCGCGACATCGATAACCATCAAGGCAGAGTCCACTGCAGTCAGAGTACGATAGGTATCCTCGGAAAAGTCCTCGTGCCCAGGGGTGTCAAGCAGGTTCACCACCCGATCATTGTAGGGAAACTGCATCACTGACGAGGTCACCGATATGCCACGTTGCTTTTCCAATTCCATCCAGTCCGAAGTAGCATGACGCGCTGCTTTGCGCCCTTTTACGGTGCCCGCCAGTTGTATGGCACGTCCAAACAGCAAGAGTTTTTCAGTAATGGTAGTTTTACCGGCATCTGGATGCGAAATAATCGCGAAGGTTCGCCGATCTTTAAATGCTTCGATCATTGGATAACTGTGTAGCGTTGATGTGGCGCGCATTATAGGCAGCAGAGGCGAAACAAGCTACTCAAATGCTGTTAGAAGGAAAGAATAGAGACAGGCAAATTCATCCAGAGAGGAAAGATTTTGCTATTCATCATCCTTGAAGAGCACTCTCGCCATGATTAACGCATCTTCACGACCACGTTTGGCAGGATAGTATTTTTCGCGTCTTCCAACCTCGTGAAAACCATGCTTTTCGTACAAAGTGATCGCCACCAGATTGGATGGCCGCACCTCCAGAAACACGACTTTGATATCAGTTTTCATAGCTGTTTCAAAAATATTCTCTAATAACAACTTGCCGTAGCCCTGCCCTTGATGAGCTGGGTCTACACATATATTCAGTATATGACCTTCACCGGCAGCCATGGTCGTCATGCTGTAGCCAATCACTTGCTGCTCATAAAGATAAACCCAGCTACTGTAATTGGCGTTGATGCAATCCTGAAAAATTTTTTCTGACCAGGGGAACAAATGCGCCACTGCCTCGATCTTCATCACTTCAGGCAAATTTTCGAGGCGCATCGGTGCAATGCCTGTATGTAACTCTGGTTGCTCAGACTTCATTATAGGTTGCCATCGCGAGCTTGAGATCCTGCCAGGACTTGGCTTTTTCGCTGGGTCGTCGTAATAAATACGCCGGATGGTATGTGATCACCATCGGTATCTCTGTTTGTGGAAACTGATAGACCTGACCGCGCAGTTTTCCTACTGGTGTCGTCGTTGCCAACAAGCTTTGTGCGGCAATCCTGCCCACCACCAAAATCAGCTTTGGTTTTATCAACTCAACCTGGCGTTTTAAATAAGACTGACACGCACTGGTCTCTTCATCTTTGGGGTCACGATTACCCGGTGGGCGACACTTGACCACATTGGCGATATACACTTTATCTCTGGGTTGCCCTACTGCGAGTAACATATTGTCGAGTAATTGCCCGGCACGACCAACAAATGGTTCACCTTGAATATCTTCCTGCTGCCCGGGAGCCTCGCCAATAATTAACCAGTTTGCACTCTGGTCACCCGCACCAAAAACAGTCTGGGTTCTACCTTCATGCAAATCGCAACCACCACACTCGCTTATGAGTTGTTGTAATGGCTCCCAGTCCAACGTTTTAATTTTATCTGCATCAGGGGCGGTATAGATGAGCGGCGTTTCTTCGACTGTTTTTTCGTCAGCGTCAGTTTCTTTTTTTCGTCCCAAAATATTGCCGGGCTCAACCCTGGGCTCATCTCCTGGCTCTGCCTGTACAGATTTTACGTTATGATTTACTTTTTGTGCTGGCTCAGGATTTTTCGGTTTTGGTGTCACAACTTCTGACTCGGCAACAACCTCCAAGTGCTCTTTAGGAACCCATTGGTCAATTCCCATTGCATTCAAAACTTGTTGTTGGCGTGTTGAGTCAGACATCTATGACTTAGTCCATTTCGTCCAGCCAGGCCATTTGAATCGCTTCCAGAATCCTCTCGCCACATCGCTCGGGATCATCGTCAAATTCATCCAGCTCCAATACCCACTGCATTAAATCAGTAAATCTGACGGTGATAGGATCAACATCAGGGAACTTGTCTACCAACTCAATTGCGATGTCTATTGTGTCTGTCCACTTCATACAACCCTCCTAGTGATTCTCAGAGACCATATTGATGGTGTATTTCGGTATTTCAATGACCAGATCCTGTTCGGCAACTACAGCCTGACAACTGAGTCGCGAATCCGGGTCCAACCCCCACGCCTTGTCCAGCATATCATCTTCTTCTTCAGTGGATTCTTCCAGCGAATCAAAACCCTCGCGCACATAGACATGACAGGTGGTGCAGGCACACGATTTTTCACAGGCATGCTCAATTGAAATACCATTTTTCAGTGCCAGATCACACAAGGTCTTGCCCGGCTCTGTTTCAACCACCAGCCCTTCCGGGCAAATGGTTTCATGCGGTAGAAATATTACTTTGGTCATCTTACTCTTCCGTAAATTCTGTGACAGTTTTACCTGCCATCACTTCTCTGACGCTGGCATTCATGCGTCTTGCAACAAACGCAGCAGCAGCCTTTTCAACCGCTTCGATCGCATTGGTGATTTCATCACCATCTTCACCGGCTTTTGCTTGCTTAAGGTCATCAACCGCAGCCACAATGTCCGCCGTTTCAGTTTCATTCAATAATTCTTCGTCAGCTTTGAGCGCGGCAGCAATCGCTTCGATGACACGGTCTGCCTCGACCCGATGTTCCAACAATTGTCGCTGACGCATATCTGTATCCGCATGCTCAACCGAAGCGCGCAGCATTTTTTCTACCTGCTCATCGGTCAGACCATAACTGGGCTTGACCACCACACTGGCTCGAGTGTTACTAGTGACTTCTTCGGCTTCAACATTCAACAGACCATCAGCGTCCACCTGAAAACTGACTCTAATCTTCGCAGCACCGGCCACCATCGGTGGAAAACCACGCAGCTCAAAAGTTGCCAATGAACGACACTCGCTGACCAGATCACGCTCACCTTGTAAGACATGGATTGACATCGCAGTCTGGCCATCTTTAAAGGTGGTGAAATCTTGTGCTCTGGCAACAGGCAATGTGGTATTTCGAGGAATGATGACCTCGACCAAGCCACCCATAGTTTCCAGACCTAGCGACAACGGTGTTACATCCAGAAGTAAGACCTGATCATCTTGTGAATTTCCTACCAGCACATTGGCTTGTAGTGCAGCACCAATAGCAACGACTTGATCTGGATCGATATCAGTCTTTGGAGCACGTCCAAAAAACTCACTCACCTCGGCCTGCACCATGGGCACCCGTGTTGCGCCCCCAACCAT